>CAZJRJ010000021.1:0-10769 GCA_964548635.1 uncultured Gammaproteobacteria bacterium
TGATATACCATCTGACACTTCTTTCATAGTAAAAGTTCGTACCTCCACTAGTTCTGATATGACTTCTACTAGCACCCCAGATTGGTCTATTTGTGATTTTGTAACTAATGACAGTGATATTTCTAGTAATAATTGTGTTACAGATGGAGAGCAATATGTTCAATATCAAGTAACCCTAGGCACAGATGATTTGTCCAAAACCCCAACTATGTCTTTTATGGGAATATATGCTGAGAATGATGGTAGTAATTTAATCTCCAGTATCTACGACACCGGCGCTCAAGAAAATGTAATGAGTGGTCCTAGTTGGGACGAATCATTTACCTACGCTGGAATTATCACTCTCTCTATGCGTACAGCCTCAAGTACTACTGCTCTAGAAGCTTCTTCTTGGTCAGAAATAGCTTCCTCCACTGCTCCAACTGGAGCTCTAACTACAGGTTGTATTAAAGTGGGAGATACAGTGAGTTGTGATAGTTCAGTTATTCCTGAATCTATGAAAGATGTGGTTGATGAGAGATATTTTCAATATAAATTAAATTTTCAAGATGTTCGTGGGGGAGTCACTACGGTTTCCAGCGTCAGCATGGTCTATGTAGTAAACGCTCGCCCCGAGATAAGAAATTTTACCTTCGCGACAAGCACTGCCGGCACTATCAGTTTTAGCTATGAAGGTAAGGATGTTGACTCAGACGGAGGTACTAACACCCCCTATGAACTTTCGCCCTCATTTGAATATACACTAGACGGAGGCTCTGCCTGGTATGTCGCCACCGAAGCGTGTTTTGCTAGTGGCGCTTATGACAACAAAACAGTGGCTACCAACACCTGGAGCGGTCCCTACACAACTACCTGGACTCCAAAGTGCGAAGCCAGTATTGGCTCAGGAAAATATTCTACCACCACCCAAGTCAGAATAACTCTAGATGACAACGAAGCGGCTCTAAACACAGTTACCTCAATTACAGATGAATTCCTCCTGGATACCACCTCTCCAGTCCCAGCTGCTGACGCTATCTTCATAGATGCCCGTCTGGCAGTTGATTCGCAAGCTGTCCCAGTCACTCTCGAAGCTAGCGATAATACTAATATGCAAATGAGAATAGGAATATTATCTGATACAACTGATGGAACTTGGGTAACATACAGTACTAGCGGCACTGTTTCCCTCACCACTAATCCTCAAACAGTCTATGTTCAATTCAGAGATCAATATAATAATACCTCTACCATTGAGTATGTTGAGACTCCAGGTACTCCTCAAAATACTATGATTCAAGATACTACCAACATGACTGTGAGCCCACCTAACTACCGACTCTTCATTGCGTGGCGCGCTCTAGCATCCGCTCCTAACCCAGGATTTAGAAGTTATAACATCTATCGTTCTACTACAACCGATTATTCTAACTATTCTCTCCACACCACTATTACGGATATGGACCTAAACTACTACGCTGATAACTCAGTAACGAGCTCTACCACTAATTATTATTACCGCATAACAACAGAGGACCAAGACGGTAATGAATCAGTCTATAGTGACGTAATGTACGGAATAGCTAATGGTGTTCAAGATGCAGGGGAAGGTGGAGGAGGAACTGCTCCCTTAATTCCACCAGTTATATCAAGTGTAGAAGTACCTACTTCAAGTATCTATACAACTCAAGCGACAATTTACTGGGATACTAATGAACTCTCTGATTCTATAGTTGCCTATTCCTCCCAGGCAGGAGTATTTATCACTCAGAGTGGTGTTGGTAGTCTTGTGGACAACGATGCTAACATGGGTAGGCATATAGTCACCTTAACTGAACTCCAACCAAACACTCAATATTATTTTTATGTTAGATCTATTAATAATGATGGCGCCATTGCTTCTAGTACTCAGGCCCCAAGTGGCTATACTTTCACCACTGAACCAGGTCCAACCATACCAAATGTGACAGTTTCAGAAATTACTAACTATACCGCTACTATTTTCTGGACTACGGATATACCCGCTGATTCAGTGGTGACCTACTCTACTAATTCCACTCTTTCAGAGCCAACTGTGGTAGCAGGATCACTCGCTCTCGTGACCGAGCATTATGTTCAATTAACCGAGCTCTCACAGGGAACAACTTACTATTATCAAGTAGAATCTACTGACTCTAACGGTTATACGGCTATTGATAACAACGCTAATAATTTCTATTCATTCCAAACCACAATAGACACTACCCCTCCAACTATTGATTTTACAGCCGCAGAAGACATCACTAATCTAACTGATACAGGCGTCAGAATCTCCTGGACCACAGATGACCTAGCTACTTCTTCGTTAGAATACGGTACAAACACAAGTTATGGCTCTACTACTCAATACAACAACAATCAAAATTCTAACCATATGTTTAATCTAAGCGGACTCACCAAGGGGACCACCTATCATGTCCGTATTACAAGTTCTGACGTTAACCATAATTCTGACTCAGTTGACGGTATTACATTTGCCACCACCGATTCCACCGATTACGACGCTCCAGTTATCACATTTACTTCAGGTAATGATATTACTAGTATCACTGACAATACTGCCCGAGTCTCCTGGACCACTGATGAAGCCGCTACTTCCTCACTTTCATACGGCGTAGACACAAGTTACGGCTCATCAACAATGACTAATGATAACCAAAACACTAATCATAGATTTGACCTCTCCGGTTTAACTAAAGGAACTACCTATTATATTAAGATAGAGAGTTGGGATTCTAATCATAATCACGCACAAGAAATTGCCTCATTTCCTACCACTGACACAACTGATTACGAAGATCCTGGTTTTACTATGGTGCCCTACATAGATCCATTGGGTGACACCTATGTAGTTGTTAATTGGGTAACCAGCGAAGACACTGACGCTCAGATTAATTGGGGTATAGCTACAGGTGACTATTCCTGGCAAGACACCAGTAATGATTTTAATACCAGTCACGCCATGATTATCAAGAACCTAACTCCAGCCACCACCTATTACTACTATGTAGAGTCAGGTGACTCTAACGGTAACGCCACCAGTAGTAGTGAATATACTTTTACTACTAAACAAACATTAACCGAGGAATCAGGTGTAGAAGACAGGGAAGAAGCAGCCAGACAGGCTGGAGCTGATGCTGCTCCACCTCCTGGAGGCGGAACTATTATCATAGACAAGACTGATAGAGACGCTCCTTCTATTTCAAATATAGAGGTGACGGATATTACTACTGATTCTGTGGTTATTCGCTGGGAGACTGATGAGGAGAGTGACACTATGTTAAAATATGGTTTAGAAGGTGATAATTATAATAATTATTATGGGGACTGGAATATGTCTCTTGAACACTCTGCTAACCTAAATAATCTAACTTCAGATAAAATTTATTACTATCAGCTCGGTAATAGGGACTCCTGGGGCAACCTAGCCACCTCCGAAGAACAAAGTTTCAAAACTCTCTCCTACTCAGAGGAACAAGAAGAAAAGATGAACGAAGAAGAAGGAGATAGTGGCCTCTCATTTGAAGACATAGAAAACATGACCGAAGAAGAAAAAGCTAAAACAGCTAAAGAATTATTTGACATAGCCAACGAATCAACTAAAAAAGCACTAAAACTTCTCCAAGACTCAGATGGAGATGCTAGTCTCAATGATTTTGAAAACACTCTAATGCTCCAGTACGAAACCATAGCAGAGTTTGCCGATCAGCTACCCGCTCCACTTCTCTCAGGAGAGCCAAGAGTATTGACCACTGCTAAGAGCGCTATTATTATCTGGCGAACTGACAAACTCTCTAATTCTCTCATTGCCTATGCCGGGGAAGATGAATACAATCCTAATTCAGACAGTCCCTATGGTCAGGTAGTAGGAAATTATGAAGAGAGAACTAAGGAACATAAAGTAGAGATTAGAAATCTAAATTCAGACACTATCTATCACTATCAACTCAGAAGCAAGGCTGATATCGGACCAACTGCCTCATCCCGTGATTTTAATTTCAGAACTGAAGACGAAGTGTTAGAAATTAATAATTACACAGTAGATAAACTAAACGATCAAGAGGCTATATTTAAATGGACCACTAACGTTGAAGCTGATACTACTATTACCTATACTCCTTACCGTGATAATAAGTTATCAGTAGATGAAAAGAAAGAATTGTCCAGTGACGCTGTTACCACAATTCATAACATTACCATTGATGGATTTGAAGGCGGAGTTAACTATGAAGTTGAACTAATCAGTTCTGACTTAGAAGGTAACACTGCCAGAAGAAAGATATCCTCATTCTCAACTACTAAAGATAATTACCCTCCAGTTATTACTCAGATTGAGACTGAATCAGCTATAGCTCCAGGACAGAGAACTCAGGTTCAGTCTATTATCTCCTGGAGAACCAATGAGTTATCTACTTCTCGAGTCTACTATTCCAAGGGTGTAATTGGACCTAATGATGCTATGACAAAAGAAACTAGATTAGACGACAACTATACCAAAAGACATGTCGCGGTAATTACTGACTTCGAACCAGGTAGTGCGTACAGTTTTAAGGTAGAAAGCATAGATTCAAGTGGAAACGTATCACTCTCTAGAATTAACACCATTCTAGCTCCTCAAAGGGAAGAGAGTGTCTTTGAACTAATCTTTAAGAACCTTGAGGGAATATTTGGATGGGTTGGTCAAATGAGGAATTAAAGTTTTAAATTTTGATTTTAATATTATTTAAAATTGTGTTATAATAAATTTGATTTAAAATAGTCGTATTTTATGCCTAGTGAAAAGCCAATTATTAAGATAAGGGATTTAAATGTAATTTACTTTCGAGGGAGATCTAATGAAGTCCGAGCTTTAGAAGAGATTAATTTAGAAATTTATCCAGGAGAGTTTATTATTTTTTTTGGTCCTTCTGGTTGTGGTAAATCTACTTTGCTTTACTCTATTTCTGGTTTAGAAACTAATATAACTGGTAATATTTTTATTGATGATAAGGATATTTCTAAAATGAGTAAAAGGGAATTAGAACATTTTCATCAGAAAAAAGTCGGCATGATTTTCCAGGCTTATTATTTAATTCACTCTTTAAGTGTTTTAAAAAATGTGGTTCTTCCTCAAATGGCTATAAATGTAGGAAAAAGGGAAAGGGAGACTAAGGGTATAAAACTTCTAGATCATTTTGGAGTAAAAGAGCAAAAAGATAAATTACCTCCTGAGCTTTCTGGTGGTCAAAGACAAAGAGTTGCTATTTGTAGAGCTTTAGTGAATGAACCCGATGTACTTCTAGCGGATGAGCCAGTAGGAAATCTTGATTCAAAATCATCGGACGAAGTAATGACCCTTTTAAAAGAATTAAATAGAAATAGGAAAAAAACTGTTATTTTAGTAACTCATAATCCAGCTCATCTTAGTCTGGCTCATAGGGTTTTTTATATTAAAGATGGGCACTTGATTCAAACTAAAGTTAATGAGGCTATAAACAAGGAGGTGGTTGAGAAAAAGGAAGAGATTGTTACTGTTTCTAAAGATTTAGAGATGCTTGCCAAGAGTTTTTCAAGTATAACCGGCGAAGCTGGAAACCTACTCATTCCGTTTAAGGCTAAAGAAATAGTTTCTGAAGTTTTAAGTAAAATGAGTTTAGAAGAAATAGATGCGCTTGAAAGAAAAGTTGAAAATTTACTTGTGACCGGTATTGAGGGACATAGTAAGGGCCTAACAAATTACTTAGACAAATCAATTGAAGATGGTGGAATGGGACTTGATAAGAGAACAGCTGAAAAAATAGCTGAAAAAATTAAAAATATTGTTGAGGAAATAAAAGTTTTACAAAAACAAGAGACAGTAAGACAGGAAGAGAAGCAAAGCCCAGCCATAGAAAAAGAGACCCTTCAAATTAGGCATTATTTGTTTGAACTTTTTGATTACAGAGCTGACGACATAGCTTCTCTATCTGTTATTGACCAGGCTATAAGACAGAGATTAAAAGACGAAATTGGTAAGAGGGAATTTCAAAATAAAATAGACAAGCCAATTAAGCAAGGTGGGGCTGGAATGGATAAGAGGATAGCTAAAAAAATGGCCAAGAGACTAGAGTTATTAATGCTGGGTAAATATAAATAAATAATTTAAATATGAGATTAAATGATTCTCTAGTATTATCAACTAGGATGTTTAAGACAAGACCCCTCCGAACGTTTTTGACTGTTTTAGGCGTTGGCGTTGGTATTGGAGCTGTTTTATTTCTTGTTTCCCTAGGTTATGGTCTTCAAAATCTTATTTTAAGCCAGATTACTACCACTGATTCCCTCCTAAGTTTAGATGTGCAAACCGGTTCGTCTGACCTTGTTTCTTTAAAAAAAGAACATGTTCGGGATATAAGAAATATTGAAAATGTTGAAGAGGTAAGTCCAGTAAGTAATTTATCTAGTCAGATAAGCATGGAAAATATTACTTCCAATAGCATGGTCAAGGCAGTTGATAGCAATTTTTTTAGGCTAAATGGAACTTTAACTCAGTTTGGACAGGTTTTGACTTCCGATGATAAATACGAAGCAGTTATTTCTTCAGCTGGCGCTAAACTTTTTAATAGGGAACCCGACAATATTATCGGGACGGAAATCTCCATATCTTTGTTTTTAACACATATTGATGAAGATGGTTATGAAGAGGTGGATATTAAGAATAGAGAAGAAAAATATAAGATTATAGGGGTAGTGGAGGATGATAATGACAACTATATTTATATTCCAGGGAAAACTTTAGATGATTTAAACATGGATAGATATAATTTATTGAAGGTAAAGGTTAATCAAGAATCCAATATGGAGATGGTTAGACAAAAAATAATTGCTAAAGGTTTTTTGGTTTCATCTTTGTCTGATACTATAGATCAGGCTAAAAAGATTTTTCAAGTAGTACAGATAGTATTAGCTCTTTTTGGTTTAATTGCCTTAACTGTATCTGCAATAGGTATGTTTAACACTATGACTGTTTCTCTTCTTGAGAGAATTAGTGAAATTGGAATAATGCGCGCTATTGGGGTGACTACCCGTGATATTAGAAAGATGTTTTTACTTGAATCTATTTTGATGGGATTTTTAGGGGGAGTTGGTGGTGTAGCCATTGGTTATTTGGCCGCTTTTTTATCTAATTTCGGACTTAATTTAATAGCCAACAGGTTCGGAGGACAATCGTTGGATCTATTTTATCAACCTCCTTGGTTTGTTATCTTTATCATAGGCTTCTCAACTGTAGTTGGTTTTGTTACTGGAATTTATCCATCAATAAAAGCTTCTAGGATAAATCCATTAGACGCTTTAAGGTATAAATAATTTGTATTAAATTTATAAAAAGTGTAATATCAAAATATTATAATTAATTTTTTTATATGAGCATAAAGATTGATAAAGAAACTTGTATTGGATGCGGTACTTGTGTTGGTCTTTGCCCTAGTGTATTTGAAATGGATGATGATGGCAAAGCTAAAGTTATTAGTGAAAGTGATTTAGAGTGTGCTAAAAACGCCGAATCGGCTTGTCCAGTAGAATCTATAAGCGTGGAATAAAAATCTTTATTTTAAAAATTTAAAACCCCGATTACTGGTAATCGGGGTTTTTGTTTTAATTTTTAAGGCAAGATTGCCACAGAGGTAAACGGCACGACATGCTCATCGGACAGTCTTAATTCTGTCTCGTTTGTTGATTCTAAAATTAATTTTAATAATTTTTTTAAAACCTCAGGATTTTTTTCGCAAACGATAATAATATCGAAATTTTTGCCTTCTTCAATAATATTTATTATCTCCTCAGTGTTTCTTGCAAAAATTTTTTTATAATTTTCCCTCCCTCAACCTTTATTGTTTTTTACTTGCTCTGAAATTAAAGCCTTCATTTATCCCTCCTTTTTTATTCTGAAAGTATATTATATATGATAAAACAATGTAAAATAGAGTCAAGTCTGTTTATTATTTTAGCACTCTTGGCAAGGGAGGGCTAAAAATTGGCCTACCAGCAGTCTCTCGAGAGAGGACTGCTGGTTTTTTAATATAATTTTTAATTTTTTAATTTTGTAAATAAATCTAAAATGTCAAAATCTAAAATCTCAGCCCAAGGCTGATCCGCCTCGGGCGGAAATGTCAAAATCTAAAATTCTAAATATCTTAATAATCCTAACAGCTATTAGCTTATACACTGATCCCAATAATCTTAAAGTTTTTTATAGTCATTTGTCTTAGCACTCTTGACAAGGGAGTGCTAAGAATGATAATATAATAAAAGATTTAGAATGATTAATATATGGAAGATAGAAAAAAATTTATATTGTTCATTATTATCAAAGAGCATATAAGAAGTAAGATGCCAGTAGGTTCTAGTGTTTTAGTTGAAAAATATAATCTAGAAATCTCACCGGCCACTGTTAGAAATATAATGGCTGATTTGGAAAATGATGATTTTATTGTTCAGCCCTATACTTCTGCTGGTAGGACGCCAACTGAGAAGGCTTTTCGTTTTTATGTAAATTCCTTTTTTCCAGAATTGGCAAATGATACTATAGGAAAAGTTTTAAAGAAAAAAGAAACTGATGAATTGTCCTTATCCTTAAAAGATTCAGACGAATTTGGTTTTAAAAAGACCGCCAAGCTTATAGCTGATATTTCTGATAGCGCTGTTTTCTGGGCTTTTAATCAGAACAATCTCTACTATACTGGTATATCTAATCTTTTAAAACAGCCTGAATTTTACCAAACCGGATCTATCCTTGATATTTCTGTTGTTATTGATCGAATGGATGAAATAATTAATGAAATTTTTGAAGATACACGGATGGAAACAAGCGTATTGATTGGTTCCACAAATCCTTTTGGAGATTTTTGTAGTACGGTTTTATCTAAATACAAGATAGGTAAGAAGAAAGGTTTATTTGGAATTTTAGGTCCCTTGAGAATGGATTACAAAAAAAATATTTCATTAGTAAATTACATTTTTAATAAAATAAACAAGTAAAAAATTATTAAGTTTAACCTATGGATAACAAAAAACAAAAGGACCAGGAGAAAACAAAAGATAAGAGTAAGGGTTCTAAAAAAGATGTTAAAAGATTAAGAGAGGAGAGAAATGAAATAAAGGAAAAATACCAAAGAGCCTTGGCTGATTATCAAAATTTACTTAAAAGACAGGTTTGTGAAAAAGAAGAGTTGATTAAATATTCTAATGAAAGATTAATAGAAGAGTTTATACCAGTATTTGATAATCTAAAAATTGCCCTAGAGCATACAGGCGAAGAAGAAAATAATAATAAATGGGTGGAAGGTGTTAGATATGTAGTTAAGCAATTTAGAGAAGTCTTAACTAGTAATGGAATTGAGGAAATTAAAGTTGAAGGAGAGAAGTTTAACCCCGGGACTATGGAAGCTATTGAAGGCGAAGGTGAATATGTGAAAAAAGAGGTCAGGTCAGGATATTCACTTAGAGGTAAAGTTATAATTCCTGCCAAAGTGACATTGGAAGATGACATTAAAAAAGAAGATAAATAATTATAGTATATTAAATTAAGCTTTTTATTTAACTCTTCGCTAAAAAATTTGCGATGTTGAATAAAAATAAGAAAAATATGAGTAAATTAGTAAGATGGAATCCTTTTTTGGATAGTTTCGAAGATGTGGATAAAGTCTTTTCTGATTTTATGCCAGCCCTGAGAGACGATAGTCGTATTTTTACTCCAGCTATAGATGTTTATGAAGATAAAAATGATACGGTTGTTGAAATTCAGTTGGCCGGAATTGATCCAGAAAAAGTTGATTTGTCTATTGAGAATGACGCTTTAATAATTAAAGGTGAGAGTGAAAAGAGAAATGAAGTGGAGGAGAAAAATTATTACAGAAAAGAGATTAGAAGAGGAAGCTTTTATAGGCACGTTGCTTTGCCTGCCCCTGTGGATGGTGACAATGCAAAAGCTATAGCCGAAGATGGAGTTTTAAAAGTTATCATTCCTAAGGCTAAGGCAATAAAAACTAAAACAATTAAGATTAATAACAAAAATCAAAAATAATAATATAATATAATTAAACTAACTAATTAATGAATCTGGTATTAATAATATATACAGAAATCATTATAATATAATTTTATGGGAAAAATATTAGGAATAGATTTGGGAACAACCAATAGCGCCATGGCTATTATTGAAGGAGGTAAGCCAAAAATTTTAGAAAATGCTGAAGGAAACAGAACTACCCCTTCTATTGTGGCTATCTCTAAAAGTGGTGAAAGATTAGTAGGACAAACCGCTAAAAGGCAAGCTGTTACCAATGCTAAAAATACTGTGTTTGCTGCTAAGCGTTTAATTGGTAGAGGTTTTAACGATAAAGAGGTTCAAGAGGATAAAAAGAATTCTCCTTATGAGATTGTTCAATCTGGACAAGGTGTTAAAGTTAAAATGGGTGATAAAGAACATTCTCCAGAGGAAATTTCCTCTATGATTTTGGCAAAATTAAAAGCAGATGCTGAAGAAAAATTAGGAGAAAAAATAACAGAAGCTGTTATTACTGTACCTGCTTATTTTGATGATTCTCAAAGACAAGCAACTAAAAACGCCGGAAAGATTGCTGGTTTAGATGTTAAACGTATTATTAATGAACCGACTGCTGCTGCTTTGGCCTATGGCTTTGATAAGAAAAAGGGACAAAAAATAGCAGTTTATGATTTGGGTGGAGGAACTTTTGACGTTTCTATTTTAGATATTTCAGAAGATACTGTAG
>CAZJRJ010000022.1:0-10346 GCA_964548635.1 uncultured Gammaproteobacteria bacterium
GGATATTAAGAAAAATAGTAAAGTAGAGATAATTAATTCAGATTTGGTTTTAGCTAATATAACTGATATGGCTGGAAGTATTAATATGGAACTTACTGTCGGTCCAGGCAGAGGCTATAAATCAGTAGAGCAGAAAAAGAACGAGAAAGAAGATATTAATTTTATTGAAATGGATGCTATTTTTTCACCAGTTCTTTCAGTTGGAATTAATGTGGAAAATGTTCGTGTGGGAAACATGACTAACTGGGATAAATTAATTTTAAACATAAAAACTGATGGAACAATAGAGCCTAAGGAGGCTTTTAATGAGGCAGTTAAAGTCTTAGTCGATCAGTTTAATTCTTTGTTAGATTTAGAGAAGGGACCCGAAAAGGAAGTGGAAGAAGAGAAGAAGGAAGAAGACAAAGAAGAGAAGAAAGGGGATAAAAAAGCAGCTAAAGAAGAGAAGAAGGAAAAGGAAGATAAAGGCAAGAAGGTTAAGAAAGAAAAGAAATAAATAGATTTTATAGTTTAAGAAATTTTTATAAATATTTTATGAGACATAGAAAAAAAGGAACAAAATTAGGCAGAAAAAAGAAGCCCAGAGAGACGATGCTCCATAATTTGGCGGCTAGTGTTGTTATTTATGAAAAAGTAAAAACTACAGAAGCTAAAGCTAAGGCGGTAAAACCTATGTTGGAAAGGATGATTACTACTGCTAAAAAAGGAGATTTAACTGCCAGAAGAAGATTGATAGCTAAATTAACCCAGGAGAAAGCAGTTAAAAAATTAATGGATGTTTTAGGGGATAAATATAAAGAAAGACCAGGCGGTTATTGTCGTATTGTGAAATTGGGTTATCGCGCTGGAGACGGAGCCCGTATGGTTCAATTGGAATTAGTGTAAAAATAAATTATAAATATTATGAACAGAGAGAAATATACAATTGATGCTACTGGTAAAAGCGTAGGTAGATTAGCCTCAAATATAGCTACCTTACTTAGAGGTAAAAATAAACCAGAATTTACTCCTCACCTAGATCAAGGGGCTGTAGTTGAAGTTAATAATATAAGTAAACTAAAATTTACTGGTAAGAAATTTGAACAAAAAAAATATTATCATTATTCAGGTTATCCGGGTGGCATGAAGGAAGAAATTTTAGAAGATGTTTTTAAAAAAGATCCTGATAAAGTTTTAAGAAAAGCAGTTAGAAATATGCTTCCTAATAATAGATTAAGGAGTAATATGATAAAGAGGTTAATTACAAACTCTTAATTTAAATAAAATATAAAGATTTTATGGCGAAAGATACACAAACAAATAAAGAGAGTAGTGTTACTAAGGAAAAAGAAGAAAAGATTCCCGATCAGATTGCTGACAAAAAAGAAATTAAAAAAAGTGTTTCTACTAATTTTAAAGGTAAATATATCCAGGCAGTTGGACGAAGAAAAACTTCGGTTGCCCAGGTTCGTTTATATGAAAAGGGTAAGGGAATTTTTTTAGTTAACAACGAAGACTTAGAGGATTATTTTAGCGAAGATAGGTCAGCTATTATTACTCAACCTTTAAAATTGACCAGTCATTTAAAAGATTTAGATTTTTCTATATTAGTTAAAGGCGGAGGTTCTCAAGGACAGGCCGAGGCAGTTAGACTAGGAATAGCTAGAGCCCTAATTGCTTTAGATAAAGATTTAATGCCAACTATGAAGGCTAAAGGTTGGAATACGAGAGATGACAGAAGGAAGGAAAGGAAAAAACCAGGTCTTAAAAAGGCGAGAAGAGCTCCTCAATGGTCAAAGAGATAATACTCAATTTTTTATAGATATATAATAATCCTGCATTAGAATAGTGCGGGATTGTTTTTTCCCTTGAAAATATGGGAGAATGATGTATACTTTTAAATACTATTAATTAAAAAATATTTATGTCCGTTGAAGATGCATTGGAAAATCAACACGAAAGACAGGAGATTATCATGAAAAACACTACAGATTTTAGAGAAGCTCTAGACAAGGGTCAGTTAGAAGAGGCTGAAAAATTTTTAAATGAAGTTTTTTTGAATCCTGATCAATCCCCCCAATATGATAAAAGGTGGTTGGATCACAGACAAAGAGAGCTTTTTCAATCTTTTTATAAAAAAGAGGATTGGAGGGGGGCAAAAAGAATTGTTGAAAAGACAGAAGATGAAAGAGGTAGGGAGGGGCGGAAAAATCGTCTTGAAGAATTAAGCGGAATGGACTATAAAGATATTTAGATTAATAATAATCTTAAAAAAGGGAGGGAACAGTGGAGGCGTTCGTTGGAGAAATTCCAGGTTTTTTTTATTCTGTATTAGTTGTTTGTGGATTTGCAATTTTTTGCCTTTTTATTTATTGGTGGGATTCGTATCAATATCCCCTTTGTCCAAAATGTTACAATAATATTAAAACTGAAAGAAAAGAGGGAAAAAAACATTGTAAAGTTCACGGATTTTTTTAACCATTTTATATGGGAATTCTTGTATCAAACGAGGATTCCTATTTTTTTTATGTTTTTTATGTTATTATTTTTTTATGGAAAATTTATTAAAAAAAATAGAGATTTTACGAGAGAAAGTTAAAAAAACTCAAGAATTATTAGATATTGAGGGAAAAAGACAAGAGAGTAGTGCTAAAAAAATTAAAATGAACGAACCTGGTTTTTGGAATAATCGTGAAAACGCGGTGGTTTTGAGCCAGGAAGTAGAGGAATTGGACAAGGAAGTTGAGAAGTGGAATGATTTGGAAAAACAAATTGTTGATTTGGAAGAATTAGTGGCTGTTGCTAGTAAAGAAAAGGATGACTCAATAACTAAAGAAGCTAGGGAAAAATTTGAGGAATTTAAAGGGGCTTTTGATAAATTAGAATTTCATTTACTTCTTTCTTCAAGATATGACAGGAACAATGCTATAATTTCTATCCATGCCGGGACTGGAGGAGTTGATGCTCAGGACTGGGCTGAAATTTTGGAGCGCATGCTTTTTCGTTTCGCAGAAAAAAAAGATTGGAAAGTAAAAATTTTAGACAGAAATACTGGAAATGAGGCAGGGATAAAAAATATTACTTTTTCGGTTAGTGGCTTGTGGGCTTATGGTTATTTTAAAAGTGAAAATGGAGTACATAGATTGGTTCGTATTTCCCCCTTTGATGCCGAGTCTATGCGTCACACTTCCTTTGCTTTAGTTGAAATTTTACCCGAGTTGCCCGACGATATTGAAATAGAAATAAAAGAGGAAGATTTAAAAATAGATACCTTTGGAGCATCGGGTCCTGGTGGTCAAAGTGTTAATAAAACTGAAAGTGCTGTTCGTATTACTCATAAGCCAAGCGGGATAGTGGTCAATTGTCAAAATGAAAAATCACAACATCAAAATAAAGAAGCGGCCTTAAAAATTTTAAAGTCAAAATTACATATTTTGGAAGAAAAATTAAAAGAAGAAAAGAGAGATAAGTTAAAAGGAGGTGTTCAAACCGCAGAATGGGGGAGACAAATCAGATCTTATGTGTTTCAGCCTCACACTATGGTTAAGGACCATAGAACCGGATGTGAAACATCAGATTTAAATAGTGTTTTAGATGGTAATTTGGACTCTTTTGTAGAAGCTTATCTTAGGGATAATATTAATAATTAAGGTTCTGTAATCTGTTATCAAGGTCAAAAAAACTTTTATTTTGTTGTTTATCTTTTATATTAGGTATTGCTGTCGCCTCCTTTTTACCTCTTAAATATTTTTATTTTGACTTTTTCTTTTTTGTTGCTTCTATAGCTCTGCTTTTACTTAGTTTATTTTTGAGATTAAATCCAAGATTTAAACTAGCCTTTTTATTGGGCTTTTTTTTATTTTTAGGGATTTGGCGTTTTTCTGTTTCTATTCCAATAGATTCGCCTGGTAAAATTTGGCATTACAATGGAGAAAATATTGATGTTATTGCTAGGGTGGTAGAAGAGCCGAGAGTTGAGCTAGATAAACAAAAATTAACTATAGAAGTTTTTTATAGTGAAAATTTAGGGAGAAAATTAGAGGGAGAAGTATTGATTTATTCTGATTTATATCCAAGAATTAATTATGGAGACAATTTAAGAATTAAATGTGAGCTAAAAGCGCCAGAGCCCTTTAATGATTTTGCTTATGACCGCTATTTGGCAAAATCAGATATTTATTCTCTTTGTTATTATCCTGAAATAGAAAGACTTGAATTAGATGAACACTCTTCTCAAAATAATTTTTATTTTTTATTTTTTAATAATCTTTATAATTTAAAAGATAAAATAAGTTATTTAATAAATACATCCATAAGGGAGCCAGAAGCTTCAGTTCTTAGAGCTATGACCCTGGGTGATAAATGGTCCGTTCCTGATGATGTTCGTGAAGATTTTGCCAAGGCTGGGCTTAGTCATATAATGGCAATATCTGGAATGCATATTGGGATCATTTTGTCAGTTATTTTTTCATCTCTTTTATTCCTAGGTCTCTTTCGTTCAAAGGCATTTTATTTTTCATCTATCTTTTTGGTTTTCTATATTACTATTATAGGCTTTCCAGCTTCGGCTGTGCGAGCCAGTATTATGGGCTTTTTAGTTCTTTTGAGTTTTAATTTAGGACGACTAAATCAGATAGTTAATTCATTGGCTCTAGCGGCTTGTTTCATGTTATTAATAAATCCAGCGCTCCTGAGAGATGATATTGGATTCCAGCTATCTTTTTTGGCAGTTTTGGGGATTGTTTACTTTCATTATTTTATAAGTAATTCTTTAAAAAGGTTGTTTAGAATAGGGGATAAGAGAATAATCACGGGTATTATTGATTTAATTAGTCTGACTTTATCTGCTCAGATTTTAACGCTCCCCTTAATAGCTTGGAATTTCTCCCAAGTGTCCCTGGTGGCTTTAGTTAGTAATCTCTTGGTCTTATGGGCTCTACCTTTTTTGTTTACTTTGTTTATTTTGGCCCTACCTCTCTCTTTTATTCTGCCGAATTTATCTTTTTGGTTTTTCCTCCCGGTTTTTTTAATTTTGAAATATATTTTAATAATAGTTAATTTTTTCACATCAAACTCTATTTTTTATCTAGAAATCGAAAAGATTAATTTTGCCTGGATTAGTTTGTACTATTTATTTACAATTTTGTTTTATATGGTTTTTGTTAGAGAAAAAAAAGTAGATGATTTTTAATTTTGAAATATTTTTTTTAATTTATGTTTCTTCTATTGCCTAAATAATTTATTTATGTTATTCTTTCTTTAGATAATTATTAATAAATAGGGAGAAATATCTCTCTATATTTTGTTTTATGTCTAAAAGATGTGATGTTTGCGGAAAGGGATCTACTAAAGGAGCCAAGAGATCTCACTCTAATGTAAAAACATTGAAACGCCAAAACAGGAACCTACAGCCTAGAAAAGTTAATGGAGTGAAACTAAAAATTTGTACAAAGTGTTTAAGAACTTTAGCAAAAAATAGTAAATAAATTTCACTATGGTTTTAACTATTTTCTTTATAATTGTAGTAGTTTTTTCAGCTATAATTCATGAATATGCTCATGGCTGGGTAGCTTATAAATTAGGAGACCAAACAGCTAAAATGGCTGGAAGATTGACGCTTAATCCAATCCCACACCTAGATCCAGTGGGATCAATCCTTCTTCCATTTTTGCTTATTTTTTCAGGGTCTCCTTTTGTTTTAGCCTGGGCAAAACCGGTTCCCTATAATCCCCATAATCTAAGTGATGCTAAATATGGAGATCTTAAAGTAGCCATTGGTGGCCCAGGAAGTAATTTGATAGTAGCAATTTTTTTCGGTCTCCTAGCCAGATTGTTGGCTGTTCCCGCTCTTCTAAAGGCTGGCTTAATTAACAGTCTTCTTGGTGGAGATTTTAATTTTGTATTGAGTCAAATGAGCGGGTCTATTTTAATTTCTGTTTTTGTAATGTCGGCTGTTATATGTCTTATAAATTTGATTTTAATGCTTTTTAATCTAATTCCAATACCTCCTCTAGATGGATCAAAGGTTCTAATGACGTTTTTACCTCCTGACTGGCAGATTAGAATGCAAAAAATAGAGCCTTATGGAATATTCATTGTTATATTTTTCTTATTTACTGGTTTGATTGATTTGATTTTTATTCCTTTGTTTTTTTTATTTAGGATTTTGGTTGGTTTTTAAAATTTTTGTAATTTGTAATAAACTATAGATTAAAGTTAAAAGTTGCAAGTTATACTTTATAGGTTGTCTCTTGACTTGTTTTAAATAGTTTGCTAAATTTTAAAATACTTATTAAAATATTTTTGTAAAATAATATCCCTTTTTTGGGGGTGTTTTATTTTTAAAATACAATTAATTTTTTGTTGCGTAAGAACGCAAACAAATTTAATGATAATAAAATATGCCAACTACAAATCAATTAGTTAGAAAAGGAAGAAAAAAATCTGAAAAAGGTAAAACTAAGAAATTAGCTTTGCATATTACTTTGGATTCCTTGCACAGAAAAAGAAAAGAAAATAAACAAGGATCTCCTTTTAAGCAAGGTGTTTGTTTAAAAGTGAGTACAGTTACTCCAAAAAAACCAAACTCAGCTTTGCGTAAGATAGCTCGTGTTCGTCTTTCTAATGGAATGGAAGTTACTGCTTATATTCCTGGAGTGGGACATAATCTTCAAGAGCATTCAATCGTTTTAATTAAGGGAGGAAGAACTAAGGATTTGCCTGGTGTAAGATATAAAATTGTTAGAGGCATTTATGATACTCAAGGTGTTCAAGGAAGAAAGACTAGTCGAAGTCGTTACGGAACCAAGAGAGAGAGTAAGAAATAATTTATTTATTTTAATATTAATATATGAGAGGAAAACAAGCCCCAAAGAGAAAAATAGAAGGAGACTTAAGATACAATGAAGCAAATATTGCTAAATTGATTAATTATATAATGAAAGATGGTAAGAAAAGTATAGCCAGAAAAGTTGTTTATGGTGCTTTTGATATTATTAAAAAGGAAACCAAACAAGACCCTAGACATATTTTTAATAAAGCCTTAAAGAGGATTTCACCTTTAGTTGAAGTGAGAGGTAAAAGAATCGGAGGAGCTAATTATCAAGTTCCTTACCAAGTTAGGGGAGATAGACGTTTTGTTTTGGGTTGTCGTTGGATGATTGAAGCGACTAACGCACAAAAGGGAAAATCCATGGACAAGAGATTAGCTTTTGAAATTATAAATGCAGCTAAGGGCGAGGGTCTAGCTGTAAAGAAGAGAGAGGACGTTCACAGAATGGCCGAGTCTAATAAGGCCTTTGCTCATTTTGCTAGATAATATTTTTTAAAAATGTTAGATAAACTATATAAAAAACAAGGCAATACATTGATCGGAGTTTTGGTTGTTATAGTAATTATTATTTTTGCTTATTTTGGTAGTTTATTTTTTTTAGATAAAGACGGAGAAAGTAATATAGAAAAAGCAAATAATATTGTAGAGAATGCGAAAAATGATATTGATAACATTAATGATATAGTGGAAGATGAGAATAAGATAATAGAGGGTGGTACTGAGAATGTGGATGCAAACGAAGAAGAAGAGAGCAGGGATGTAGATGAAAATATTGATCTTGATGCTAGTGATTGGGGAGAAGTAATTATTGATAGCTATGGTTTTAAAATTAAATATCATAGAGATTGGTATTACACCGTAAATAGAAGAGAGGCTCTCCAAGACGGATATAATATGATAGTTGGCTTTGAAGAAGATGAGAATATTTGGGAAAAGTTACCACCATTTATAGTTGAGTTAATAGTTTTAGAAAAAGACATGGAATTCGAGGGTGGTGATAAGGGATATTTAAAAACAGTAGAAGAAAAAGATGATTTAAAATATATTTTATATACAGACAAGGAAGAATATAAAAGTTTAGTTGATGAAATGTCAGAAACATTTAAGTTTCTAGACAAAAAGGTAGAGGAGAGCAACGAAGAAGTTTTAAAGACTTATCAAAATGAAGAATATGGATTTGAATTTCAATATCCGAAAAATTACAATAGAAATGTTATAAATAATTCAGGTAATAAAGTTTTGTTTGACACTGAAGGACCTGGAACTGGTTTAAGTGTAGAGGTGAAAGAGGATAATATTAACAATATTATTAATAATCTTTATGATTATTGGAAGAAGGGTGAGGATAAATTGATTGATTCTAAAAAAATTAGAACATATTATAATATTACTACCCCTGAAGAAGCTGAGAGTAGGGGGCCGGGAGCGATTTCTGGAGAGTGGTATAAAGCCTTGGTTGAAAATGATGGTTACATAGTTGAGATAACTTTAAATCGTTCAAACTCTGATTTATTTAGTAAAATTTTAGAAACATTTAAATTTACAAATTAGAAGATTATAAAATTAAAAATTTAATAAAATTATGCCAAGAGAATATCCATTGGAAAAAGTTAGAAATATTGGGATCATGGCCCATATAGACGCTGGTAAGACTACTTTTACTGAGCGTGTTTTGTTTTACACAGGAAAAAAACATAAAATAGGTGAGACTCATGATGGAGCTGCTGATATGGATTGGATGGAACAAGAAAAAGAAAGAGGGGTTACTATTACGTCGGCCGCTACTACTTGTTTTTGGAAAGATCACAAAATTAACATCATTGATACTCCTGGTCATGTTGACTTTACTGCCGAGGTGGAAAGATCCCTACGTGTTTTAGATGGAGCTATCGCTGTTTTTGATGGATCTGCTGGAGTAGAGCCACAATCTGAAACTGTTTGGGGCCAAGCTGATAAATATAATGTTCCTAGACTTTGCTTTATTAACAAAATGGATAAAATGGGGGCTGATTTTCAAATGAGCATGAAAAGTATTTGGGACAGATTAAGTCCAAATGCTGTAGCTATACAACTTCCCATTGGAGCTGAAGAGAGTTTTTCAGGAGTTGTTGATTTAATTGAAAAGAAAGCTTATAAATTTGAAGGAGAGTGGGGAGAAAATATAGTAGAGATTGATATCCCAGAAGACATGAAAGCTGATGTTGAGAAGTATAGAAGTGAAATGATTGAAAAGGTTGTGGAAAACGATGAGGAATTAACGGATAAATATTTAAGGGGAGAGGAGTTGACTGTGGATGAAATTAAAGATGTTATTAGAAAGGCAGTTGTTAATAATGAGATATACCCAGTTTTATGTGGCACTGCTTTACAGAATATTGGAGTTCAATTAGCTTTAAGCGCTGTTAATAGATATCTTCCTAACCCATTAGACATAGAGAATATGGAAGGAATAGATCCTAGTGATGAAGAGAAAAAAATAAAGATATTAGCAGATGACAATGCTCCTTTTGCTGGATTAGCTTTTAAAGTTGCTACTGACCCTTATGTAGGTAAATTATGTTTTGTAAGAGTTTACAGTGGAATTCTTAAGGCTGGAACTTATGTTTTTAATGCTTCAACTGGTAATAAGGAAAGAATTGGAAGGTTGGTTAGAATGCACGCTAATCACAGAGAGGAAGTGAGCGAAGTTTATGCTGGCGACATTGTGGCAGTAGTTGGATTAAAAGATGTTACTACTGGACATACACTTTGTGATGAATCTAGAAAAGTAATTTTAGAAAACATAATTTTTCCTGAGCCAGTTATTATGATTGCTGTAGAACCTAAAACAAAAGCTGACCAAGAAAAAATGGGCGTAGCCCTTCAAAAGTTAGCTGAAGAAGACCCTACTTTCAGAGTGGAGTCTAATGAAGAAACTGGGCAGACTTTAATTTCTGGAATGGGAGAATTGCACCTAGACATTCTTGTAGATAGAATGAGGAGAGAGTTTAGCGTTGAAGCTAATATTGGAGAGCCTCAAGTTTCTTATCGTGAAACTATTAAGCAAATGTCAGAAGGTGAAGGAAAACATATTAAACAATCTGGAGGTAGAGGACAATACGGTCATGTTTGGTTGAGATTAGAGCCAACGGAAGAAGGGGAAGGTTTCAAATTTGATAACAAAGTAAAAGGTGGGGCAATTCCAAATGAATATATTTCTTCTATAGAAAAAGGAGCCAAAGAAGCTATGGAACGTGGATTTTTAGCAGGTTACCCAATGGTTGATATAAAGGTTACTGCTTATGATGGTACTTATCATGATGTGGATTCATCTGAAATGGCCTTTAAAATGGCTGCTATTTTAGGTTTTAGAGAGGCTTGCAAAAATGCTAAAGCTGTTTTACTTGAACCTGTTATGAAAGTGGAAGTGGTTGTTCCTGAAGATTATATGGGAAATGTTAATGGAGATATTAGTTCTAGGAGAGGCCAGGTAGACGAGATGTCTGATAGGGGAAACAATAAGGTAATCTCTGCTAAAATTCCTTTATCTGAAATG
>CAZJRJ010000023.1:0-10336 GCA_964548635.1 uncultured Gammaproteobacteria bacterium
GTTGCTTGCAAAAACTGTTCTAAAAATTATTCCAAAATCTATAAAACCTAATCATGTAACCGTTTTTAGATTTTTAACTACTCCTATAGTAGCATTTTTGATGTTTTCTGACCACTATCTAATTGGTCTTATTTCCTTTCTTTTAGTTGCTTTTACTGATGCCTTGGACGGATCTATGGCAAGGACTAGAGATGAAATTACCGAATGGGGTAAAGTTTATGATCCTTTAGCAGATAAGATTTTGATAGGTGCCATGGTTTTTATAATAGTATTAAAATACATTGGTTTTTGGACTTCAATTTTTATTGTCTCCATTGAAGTTGTTATTATAATAGTGGCCTGGGTGAGAAAACTAAGAGGAGCTGAAATTCAGGCTAATATTTGGGGTAAGATAAAAATGATGCTTCAAGTACTTGGTGTTACTATTCTTCTTTTGTCTATAATTTTTAACTGGGCAGGAGCCTTGCCCTTAGCATCTGGTGCCTTGTATCTCGCTATTGCTTTTGCAATTGTTAGTTTACTTACTTACGGGATCTAGTTTTTATTTAAATACTTAAAATTAAAATAAGTAAAAGAGAGTTTTCGAACTCTTTTTTAAATTGCATTTTTATCTAAACCTTGCGGAAAAATATTTTTCTTGGTAAGGTAATTTATTAAAACTTAGCCTAGATATGAGCTTTAAACTGATTAAATTACTAAAAAGGGGGGTGAAAAACCATTGGCATATTATGGCGGTCTTACTTTTGGCCGTTATTTTTTTTATGGGCACTTCTTATTATAATCATATAGTTCGTCCCGATGGTTTCGTATTTTGGGGGTCACCTGATGAAAATGCTAATTATATTTTTACTAAGTTGTTTAGTCAGTCTGGAGAAGTTAGCTTTTTTGAAAAATACAATCTTTATGTTGAGGATATAATGCACCCCAGAAGTATTAGGAGTGACTGGGGCAATCTAAAGCCAGTTAGTTTTTTAGGGATTATATTAATTTATGGAAAAATTGCTAGTTTTTTCAGTTATAAAATTATACCTTATTTAACGCCTCTTTTCGCCAGCTTTGGAATAGTTTTTTACTATCTTTTAGTTAAAAAGCTTTTTGGTCGGCGCAATGCTTTTGTATCCTCTTTTCTTTTAGCTAGTTTTCCTGTTTATATTTATTACTCTTCTAGGAGTATGTTTCATAATGTGCTTTTTTTAGTGCTCCTTTTAGGTAGTTTTTATTTTTCTTACCTAATGGTAGAGAAAACAAGGGTTTGGAGGGCCAGTTTTTTAAATTTTGATCCTAGAACTATTAATTGGTTTACTGGGGCTTCCTCTGCCTTGGGTGGTTTTTTCTTAGGTCTTGCTTTAATAACTCGTACTTCCGAGGCTCTTTGGGTTGCTCCAGTATTCTTTGTTCTGTGGCTATTTAATTTTAGAAGAGTTGGAATAGCTAAATTATTAGTTTTTTTATCCTTTCTAGTTCTAGCTTGGTTGCCGGCTGGATATTGGAATCAAATATTATTTGGAGCGCCTTTTTATAGTGGTTATCCCGAGATGAATAATTCTTTATCAGAAATAAGTAACGCCAGCGTAAGTTTGGCAGAATCGGTTATTCCTACTAATTTTAACGAAGCAAAAGAAATCATAAAAGAAATAAAAAACAATATTTTCTATTTTGGTTTTTCGCCTGACAAATCTTGGTCTATGTTTAACTTTTATTTTATAAAAATGTTTCCTTGGATATTTTGGCCTTCGATTTTAGGTTTATTCTTATATCTCCAAAATTTTTATAGATTAGGGAAAAAGGGCTATGTTTATTTGATTACTTACGCTCTGGCTTCGATTATTTTGGTACTATATTACGGGAGTTGGCAGTTTTACGATAATCCGGATATAAATAGCCACACTATAGGAAATTCTTATACCAGATATTGGTTACCAATATATTTGGGCGCCTTTCCTTTTTTCAGTTTATTTTTACTTAGAATTACTCGAGGACTTTTTCCTTTTAAAAGTTGGACTTTAAAAAGGGGGAGCAGTTTGTATTTATCTAAAGATATATTTTTAGAGAAAATTTTTAGTCTGAGAGCTAGTTTTCTAGTGAATGGACTGAGGGTTATTGTGGTAGTTTTTCTCGTGTTGCTTTCTTTGAACTTTGTTTTTTTTGGATCAGAGGAGGGAATGTTTTATTCTTTTAGTAGTCAGAGGGTTGTACAAAATTCTTATACAGAGATTATTAATAAAACAGAATCCAACTCGGTCATAATAACGACTTATTATGATAAATTACTTTTTCCTAAAAGAAAGGTTATAGTAGGTGATTTTAGTGACCCCATAATTAATCAAAAGTATTCTCAAGTCGCTGAATATCTCCCTCTTTATTATTATAATTTTTCTTTAACTGATGAGGATTTGGAATATTTAAATAATCGTAGATTAAAGGAGGTTAATCTTGGCATTGACGTGATTAGTAATATGGTTTATAATTTTACCTTGTATAAATTATATAAGGTAAAATAAAATATAATTCAGTTGGAAGAGAAAGTTTTTAATAAAAAAAGGAGGAGTAAAATTGAACGAAAAAGCAAAGAAAGCAAAAAAAATTTTGTTAGTGGAAGATGAGCCATCAATTTTTAAATTGCTTGAGAAGAAATTAGAAAAAATAAAGACCAAAGATATCGCGATTCTTTGGGCTAATAATTTAACCAGGGCTAAAGAAATATTTGAAGAAAATAAAGAAACTTTGAATCTTATAGTTCTCGATGCCTGTGTTCCTGGAAAAACTATTAATACCGTTCCGTTTTTGGAGTAGATATTAGAAGCTGATTTTGACGGGCCTATCGTGGCATCATCTTCGGACCCTAATTTTAACGCCACTTTAAGAATTGTTGGCGCCACTCATTCTTGTTCAAAAATGAAGATAGCGGAAATCGTTGAAAGGCTCACTTGTTAATTTTTTGGGGCGTACTAATTCGTTGGTACGCCCTTTTTCCTTGCGAAAACTAGTTATTTAAGTTAATATGTTAATAATGAAAAATATTTACATCTATAATACTTTGGGTCGCGTGAAGCAGGAATTTAAACCCTTAAAGGAGGGCAGGGTTTCTTTTTATCACTGCGGACCGACCGTTTATTGGACTCAACATATTGGCAATCTACGAGGAATGATTTGTGCCGATTTTGTGGTGCGTATTTTTAAATATTTTGATTATAAAGTTGATTATGTTAGAAACTATACCGATGTAGGACACTTAACTTCTGATGAAGATAAGGGAGAGGATAAAATGGAAAAGGGAGCCAAAAGAGAAGGACTTTCACCTAAACAAATAGCCGATAAATATATAAAAATATTTGAACAAGATGTGGCTGAATTGAATAATTTAGAACCTGATTTTAAGCCAAGGGCTACAGAGTGTATAGATGAAATGATAAAAATGATAGAAATTTTAATTAAAAAAGATTTTGCCTATACTACTGATTTGGCAGTTTATTTCGATGTTTGTAAAAAAGATGACTATAACAAGCTTTCAGGTCAGAATATGGACAAGCTTTTATGTGGTGCTGGGGCTGGAGATATTAGCGATCCTCAAAAAAGAAATGAGGCTGACTTTGCTTTATGGTTTTTTAAAACAGGATCTCATAAAAATGCTCTTCAAACCTGGAAATCTCCTTTTGAGTCAAAGTTAGTAGAGGAAGGCGAGGGTTTTCCTGGTTGGCATTTAGAATGTTCTGCTATGAGTAAAAAATATTTAGGAGATACTATCGATGTTCATATGGGCGGAATCGAGCATGTTTCAATCCATCATACTAATGAAATAGCACAATCAGAATCAGCTAATGGAGTAAAATATGTTAATTATTGGCTTCACAATGAACATTTACTTGAAAAAGAGAAAAAGATTTCTAAGTCAGAGGGAGCTACTTTAACACTGGATGTTGTGAAGGCTCAAGGATATGATCCTCTTGATTTAAGATTTTTCTTTTTGCAAGCTCATTATCGCTCTAAGGAGAATTTTACTTGGGAAGCTTTAGAAGCTTCCAAAAATGGAAGAAAGCATCTTTTAAATCAAGTTAGAGATTTAGGTACTGAAAAAGGAAAAATAAACAAAGAATATAAAGATAAGTTTGAGAAGGTTTTGGGAGATGATTTCAACACTCCACAGGCGCTTGCAGTTGTTCAAGAAATGCTAAAATCTGATTTAGATAAAAAGGATAAGCTTGCTACTGTTTTGGATTTTGACAGAGTTTTGGGACTTAAATTAGAAAAAGTTACTTTAAAAAAAGAAAGCTCAGAGGATATAGATAATTTAGCAAAAGAAAGGGAAGAGGCTCGCAAGAATAAAGATTTTGAAAAAGCAGATAGATTACGTACGGAAATAGAAGGTAGGGGATATGTTATTGAGGATGTTGAGGGCGGAGTGAGAATTTTTAAAAAATAGATTTTGTAAGGACGAGTCAACAGAAATGAAATCATAAAACAACACACCTGATCTCGCCCGGTTTAAATAACTGGGCTTTTATTTTTTAATAAAAAAATATTTGATAAGAAACAAGGATATGAATAATTTTTGGGAAAAAATAAATAAACCAATTTTAGCCTTGGCTCCAATGGCTGGATTCACTGATTTTTCTTTTAGGAAAATTTGCGCTGATTTTGGAGCGGATGTTGTTTATAGTGAAATGGCTAATGTGACCGCCCTAACCTATCAACCCGCCAAAACCCTAAAAATGCTCGGACTCAGACATAAAAAGGGTTATTATGTGGTTCAGTTGTTTGGAAGTAATCCCGAGCATTTTAAAAAAGCAATAGAAGTTGTGGAGAAAGAAATAAAACCAGACGGTATAGATATTAATTTTGGTTGTCCGGTTCCAAAAGTGATGAAAGTTAAGGCTGGCGCAGAATTAATGAAAGATTTAAATTTATCATATGAGGTTATAAAGACGAGTATTGAGGCAAGTAAATTACCTATCTCTATAAAGGTTAGAACAAGAGTGGGTAGGATTAGTGCTTCAGATTTTTTGGAAAAAGTAAAAGACTTAGATATCAAGGCTATTATGGTTCATGGTAGAACCTTTTCTCAGGGCTTTAGTGGTGATATTGATTGTGATATGATTCAAAAAATTAATAATAATTTTAAAGGAATTGTTTTAGCTAATGGCGGAATTAATGACAAAGAAAGAGCCTTGGAAGTTTTAGGGGATACTGGGGCAGATGGACTTGGTATTGCTAGGGGAGCACTTGGCCATCCCTGGCTTTTTGGTCAAATAAAGGGTCTAGATACAAAAGATTATAATGATTACAAGGGTGTTTCTAGCATTATAATTAAACACGCCAAATTAGTTTACAGGGACAAGGGGGAGAGAGGTATTTTAGAAATAAGAAAGCATCTTCCTTGGTATATTCAGGATATTTCAGGAGCTAAAAAAATAAGACAGAAATTGGTTCGAGTTGAGAATGTGGAGGATATAAAAAATGCTTTAAAATTATAAGATCCAGCTTTTTAAAAAAAGAATATTATGTTATAATTTAATTAGTTATTTATTTCTAAATAATTAATATTTTGTTTTACAAAAATATTATGGATAATAATAGAATAAAAAATAAGATAAAGGAGGGACATATTTTGGATAAAGAAGAATTAAACGACTTTGTAGAAAAAGAGGGGCAGGATTTTGAGCAACAGGAAAATGGTGCAGAAAAAAGAGTTGAAAAAGAGGATAATAGGGAATTAAGAAAAGAAATACAAGAAGAGGTCCGTGAAGAATCAGGTTTGGAAGGTTTTGGAGGCGGGGCTACAGCTAGACAAGCAAGGAAAAAAGAGGTAGAGGGAATTTTAGAAGAAGATTTGGATGAAATTTATCTTAAATTAAACCCAGATAAACAAAGAGAATTTAAGGAAAAGGGGGAGGAAACGGCTTTAAAGATTAACCAGCTATTAGATAAGGCAAAAGTTAAAGCTAAAAAAGTTATAAATTTAATCATAGGCTGGCTATCTTTAATTCCTGGAGTCAATAAGTTTTTTTTAGAACAAGAGGCCAAGATAAAAGTTGATAAAATTTTAAAGTTAAAAGACAAATAATACTATGAAATATAATCCTCCTAAAAATTCTTTTGTTTATCAAGAAGGAATTCTGGCTAATATTAATTGGTTTCAAATACTGTTGATAATTATTTTTCCAGTAGTTTTAGTAATTTTTTTAATGATTGTCTATAAATTTATTAAAAAAAGTATTTTGAAAAATAAATATCATAATCACAGTGTTTTTTTGATTCGTCTTCCTAAGGAAAAACCACAGGACCAACAAGGGGGTGGCCCAAATATGCAAGAAATAAGAGAAGAGATAGCTAAAGGGGAAACCATTTTTTCAAGTATTGGTGGTTTAAAAGCGCAAAGAGGTATTAAAGCAAGATTTTTCGGAAGAGATGATCATTTTTCATTTGAGATGGTAGCTAGCCAGAATAAAATAGCATTTTACGTGGTTGCTCCGCATAAAATGGCTCGTTATTTAGAACAGAAAATTCATGCTTATTATCCAGAAGCCTCTATTGAAGAAGTTAAGGATTACAATGTATTTAGTAAGGAAGGAATAAGTATGGGAAGCACGGTAAGAACTAAAAGGAATTTTGTTTTTCCTATAAAGACTTATAACAGAGCTGATTCAGATTTGATGAATTCTTTGATAAATGTGATGTCAAAACTTGGTAAAGATGAAAGTATGGTTTTGCAAGTTTTAGTAAGAAGCTCAAAGCCAGTTTGGCATTCTAAAATAAATAAAATAATTAGGGAAGTAAATAACGGTAAAAAAGTACAAGAAGCTATAAATACTAGCGGTTTTAATAAAACCATGGGTTTTATAGGTGATATGTTTAGTTCTGCTACTCCTAATAAAAATCAAGAAAATCATGCCGAAGTTCCTAATAAAATATCAGCCATGGAAGAGGAAATGTTAAAGGGTATGGAAGAGAAAAATTCTAAAGCCGGTCTGGATGTCAATTTGAAGGTTATAGTAAATACCCATGACAAAGGGCAGGGCAGGGCTTATTTGGAAAATATAGGAAACGCTTTCTCGGATTTTAATTATTATGAATATGGGAATAGTTTTAAGCTCAAAAATATTTCTAGAAAACAGAATGCTTTAATTCAAAGTTTTATTTATAGAAGATTTTCTGAGAAAGATTCTTTTATTTTAAATACTGAGGAGCTTGCTAGTATTTTTCATCTTCCTTTACCTCAAACTGAAACGCCAAATATTCTTTGGCTCAATGCTAAACATGCTTCAGCACCTAGCGATCTTCCGGACGAGGGGATTGTATTAGGAACTAACAATTATAGGGGGGTAGATAAGGAGATCAGGATAAAAAGAAGTGACAGGAGAAGGCATACTTATATTATTGGTAAATCTGGAACAGGTAAGTCAAAATTTATTGCCAGTATGGCGATACAGGACATTATGAACGGTGAGGGTGTGGGAGTTTTGGATCCCCACGGAGATTTGATAGAAGATATAATAAAAAGGATTCCCCCGGAAAGAGCTGAAGATGTTATAATTTTTGCTCCTGGAGACATTAAGAGGCCTTTAGGTTTAAATTTAATTGAATATGACGAACGTTACCCCGAACAGAAAACTTTTGTAATAAATGAAATAATTAAGATATTTGACAAGCTTTATGATTTAAAAAGTACGGGTGGGCCTATGTTTGAGCAGTATATGAGAAACGCCCTTCTTTTGATTATGAGCGATCCAGAATCAGGTTCTACTTTAATGGAGATACCAAAAGTCTTGGCTGACACTGATTTTAGGAATATGAAATTAGAAAAATGTAATGATTCTACAGTAGTTGATTTTTGGCGAAAACAAGCTGAGAAGGCTGGCGGAGATGCCGCACTAGCCAATATTGTTCCTTATATAACTTCCAAGTTAACCCAATTCGTTTCTAATGATATAATGCGCCCAATAATCGGTCAGCAAAAAAGTGCTTTTAATTTACGTGATGTTATGGACAAACAAAAGATTCTTTTGATTGATTTATCCAAGGGGCGAGTTGGGGAAATGAATGCTCATCTTTTGGGTTTAATCTTGGTAGGTAAAATTTTAATGTCAGCTTTGTCAAGAACTGATATGCCTGAGGAAAAAAGAAAAGACTTTTATCTTTATATTGATGAGTTTCAGAATTTCACTACCGATTCTGTTAATACTATTTTATCAGAGGCCAGGAAGTATGGACTTAATTTGATAATGGCTCATCAATATTTAGGTCAGCTAGTTGTTAATAATGATACTTCTATTAAGGATGCTGTTTTTGGAAATGTAGGAACTTGGATTTTATTTAAAATAGGCGTAGAGGATGCCGAGATAATGGAAAGAGAATTTTCTCCAGTGTTTAATCAATATGATCTAATTAACATTGAAAAATATACAACTTATATAAAGCTTTTAATTGATAATACTTCTAGCCGACCCTTCACTATGAGGACTATTTGGCCTCCAATTGGCGTGCCTGAAAGAGATAGATTGAATGATAAGATTAAAACTTTAAGTCGTTTAAAATATGGCAGGGATAGAAATATGGTTGAGTCTGAGATAAAACAGAGAATAAAAGGAATAATGTAGAAATTTATTAAAATTTAATAAAAAGACCGATTAAAAGTCGGTTTTTTTATTGATATCCACACTTGCTAAATAGATATTTTTTTTATATAGTGAGATAATAAGAAATAAACAATTTAAAAATAAAAATAAAAATATGAATAATCAAAATTATAGTTCTGATGATTTTTTAGAGGTGGAAATAAATGGCGATGAGGAGGAAAAATATCTATTTGATAAAAAAAATGACGCAAATAATAATAAATCGAATGATTTGACTTCAGAGTTGAAAAAAAGATATGAAAAATTGAGTTTAGAATTAAGTCATGAAAATAAAAGGAATTTGGAGGAATCTTTTATAAATAAAAAAAATAATAAAAGTAAGGAAATAGTACATGAAGAAGATCTTTTTGGGAAAGAAGAGAGTAGAGAAAATAAATATGATAGAGGTGAAAGTTTACCTGAACCAAAACAAGAAGAGAAAAAAGAAGGCGTTTATTTGAGTTATAGAAAGATAGCTTTGATTAAAGTTTTACTTAAAAATACCAAGGAAAACAACGATAAGCTTTCGGCTTTATTCAAAGACTTTGATGATATAAAAATAAAGGAAGACCTCCTAGGTTCGTTTGAGGTAAATGACGAAGGAGATGGTGAAATTATAGAGGGGGTTTTTGATGGAGAAAATATGATTGGGCCAGATGGCCATCAGTATGCTATTCCGAGTAATTACGCTTCAAAATCTAAGTTAGTGGAAGGAGATATTTTAAAATTAACTATTACTCCTAATAATTCGTTTATTTATAAGCAGATAAGTCCGATTGAGAGGGATAGAGTTAAGGGATATTTGAAAAAAAGAGATGACGAAAGTTTTGTGGTAGTTTCTGAGGATAAGAAATGGAAAGTGCTTTTGGCTAGTGTAACTTATTTTAAAGGTGATGTTGGGGATGAAGTGGTTTTATTAGTACCTGAAGAAGGGTATAGTAAATGGGGGGCAATAGAAAATATAATCAAAAAACAATAACTTTAAAAATATGGCAACATTATATAGAAAATATAGACCTCAAAATTTTGAGCAAGTTGTGGGGCAAAAAGCTATAAAAATTACTTTAGAAAATCAGATACAGTCTTTAAATATATCTCACGCTTATCTTTTTTGTGGCCCTAGGGCGGTGGGGAAGACTACCCTGGCTAGAGTTTTTGCTAAATCTATTAACTGCCTGGAAAGGAAAGATGATAAGTCTGATCCTTGTAATAAGTGCAACGCCTGTGAAGAGATTACTAATGGAAGGAGCTTGGATGTAATAGAGATAGATGCCGCCAGTCATACGGGGGTGGATAATGTAAGAGAAAATATAATTGCCCAGTCTAGAATTTCTCCAGCTAGTAGGAAATACAAGGTTTTTATAATTGATGAAGTCCACATGCTTTCAATTTCTGCTTTTAATGCACTTCTAAAAACTCTAGAGGAGCCACCAGAGAATGTGATTTTTATTTTATGTACTACTGAAGTTCATAAAATGCCTAGTACTATTATTTCAAGATGTCAAAGATTTGATTTCAAAAAGCTTAATGTTGGCGATATTGTTGCAAAATTGAAATATATAATACAAAAAGAGAATATAAAAGTTGATAAAAATATTTTAGAATCAATAGCGCGTCATTCAGAGGGATACATGAGGGATGCTGAAGGATTATTGGGTCAAATAGTTGCTATTTCAGGCAAAGATATTACTCAAAAAGAGGCTGATTTAATAATACCAAGAAGT
>CAZJRJ010000024.1:0-4311 GCA_964548635.1 uncultured Gammaproteobacteria bacterium
ATGGCACTTGCTTGGAAAGCAAGCGGGTTTTAAAGCCCACGCGGGTTCGAATCCCGCACTCTCCGCCAATGTTATTGTAAATCTTGCATTTTGTTTTTTTTTGTGATAAATTAATCTTTAATATAAAAATTAAAAAAGAAAGCTAATTTAAGAATTTAAATTTTTTTATGTCAGAAGAGAAGAATATTATTGAGAAAATTATTAAACCCGACACTGCTAGAGGAAGAGTTTGGCAGGTTTTTGTTTTAATAATTATTTTAACTCTGGGAGGTCTTTTAATTGATGGAGGTAGTTATTATAACAAAGGAGTGGATTGGTTGTCTCAAAAAACCAATGAAGTGGTTCAACTTCCTAAAACTAAGGAGGTTGGTTTTAGTTTAGGCTTAGATTTACAAGGAGGCACTCATCTAGTTTACGAAGCTGACGTTAGCCAGGTTCCTGCAGGTAGAGAAGATTCAGCCGTAGAAGGTGTGAGAGATGTTATTGAGAGAAGAGTAAACGTTTTCGGAGTAAGTGAACCAGAAGTTAGGAAGGTAAGAACTAGTGAGGGTGGTTATCGTATTGTTGCTGATTTGGCTGGAATTAAAGATGTTAACAAAGCTATCGAGATGATTGGAAAGACCCCTTTGTTAGAATTTAAGGAAGAAGGAGAAATGAAGGCTGAATTAACTCCTGACGAAAAAGAAGAATTAGACAAACAGAACCAAGAGGCTGAGAAAAAGGCCGGAGAAGTTTTGGGAAAAGCTTTATCAGGCGGAGATTTTAGTGTTTTAGAGCAAGAATATGATGAGGAAAAAGACGGAGAAGATGAGTGGCTTGATGACGCTACTATTACGGATTATCTTATAAATTTGGAGAAAGGAAGTGTTTATGGTGATTTAATTGAGACTAATGAATCTTATTTAATAGTTAAGCTTTTGGATAAAAGAACTAAAGTTAATGAATTCACCAACGAATCTTCAAAAGAAGTTAAAGCTAGTCATTTATTGATTTGTCATAATGAGAGCGAGGGTTGTGAAAGTGATTTAAGTAAGGAAAATGCTCGTGTTAAAATAGAGGAAATAAAAAATAAAGCAACTATTGATAATTTTGATAGTTTAGTTAGAGAAAATTCTGATGAACCAGGAGCTAGCCAAACTGGTGGAGATTTGGGTTGGTTTAATAGAGAGAGTATGGTTAAACCTTTTTCTGACACTGTTTTTGACAATCAGGAAGTAGGAACTATTTCTTATATTGTAGAAACAAAGTTTGGTTACCATCTTATTTATAAACAAGATGAGAGAGAGGTAGTTGAATATAAAGTTTTTGATATCGCAATTAATAAAAAACTTGAGAGTGATTATGTTGATCCTCAGATGGAATGGAAAAATACTGAGTTAACCGGTAAATATTTAGAAAGTTCTCAGATTAGTTGGGGAAGAACTGGCTCTGCTCAAGTAGGTCTTCAGTTTGATGACAAAGGGGCTGAATTATTTGGAGAGATTACTGAGAGAAATATTGACAAGAGAGTAGCTATATTTTTGGATGGGGAGCTAGTAAGTGCCCCTAATGTTAACGAAAAAATAACAGGAGGACAAGCTGTAATTACTGGTAGTTTTTCAGTGCAGGAAGCCAAAGAAATGACTCAGAGGCTAAATCAAGGGGCCCTGCCTGTTCCTATAAAATTAATTAGTCAAAAAACAGTAGGCCCATCTTTAGGAGCTAATTCTGTTAAGAATAGTTTAGAAGCTGGAATGATAGGATTGATTTTAATTGCTATATTTATGATTATCATTTATCGTTATTTAGGTTTATTGGCTGTACTTTCTTTGAGTATTTATGGGGTATTAGTTTTAGCAGTCTTTAAAATTCTATCAATAACCCTTACCTTAGCTGGACTGGCTGGGTTTATATTATCAATCGGTATGGCTGTTGATGCTAATGTTTTGATATTTGAGAGATTAAAAGAAGAAATTAGAAAAGGAAAAGAAATGACTAGCGCTATTAATGATAGCTTTAAAAGAGCTTGGCCCTCAATTAGAGATGGGAATTTTTCTACTATTATAACTTGTATAATTTTAATTTTATTTACCACTACATTGATAAGAGGTTTTGCTATAACACTGGCTATTGGTATTCTTGTTTCTCTTTTTTCCGCTATAGTTATAACTAAAAATTTAATTTTACTCCTTCCTAAGAAGTGGATTAATAAGAAAATAATTGGTATAAAATAAAATATATGACTTTAAACATTATTCCTAAAAGAAAAATTTGGTTTACTATCTCAATAATTTTATCTGGATTATCTATAGTTTATTTAATGATGTGGGGACTTAATTTTGGTATTGACTTTGTAGGAGGTAGTTCTCTTAATGTAGAATTTACTAATCAAAGTCCAAGTGTCACTCAAGTAAAAGAAGCTTTAAGTCCATTAGGCTTAGGCAGCTTAGAAGTTCAGCCTTCAGGCGACAGGGATATGATATTGAGATTTGAAGAGGTTGATGAAGCGACTCATCATGAAATTTTAAATAAATTAAACAGTATAGATTATGAAAATTATGGTGAACTTGAAGAATTAAGCTTTGATTCAGTGGGCCCTTCTATTGGTCAAACTTTAAAGAGAAAATCATTTTATGCCGTTTTTTGGGTTATACTTGCCATCATAGCTTATATTGCTTTTACTTTTAGAAAGGTTGCTCAACCGATTGCTTCTTGGAAATATGGAATTACTGCAGTTATAACCCTAATTCATGATTGTTTAATTGTTTTAGGTGTGTTTTCATTTCTGGGTCATTTTTATGGAATGGAAGTGGACTCTGCTTTTATAGCCGCAATATTAACGGTTCTTGGTTATAGTGTTAATGATACAATTGTTGTGTTTGATAGAATAAGAGAAAATTTACCTAAAAGTGAAGAAGATTTTGCTGGGACTATTAATACCAGTGTTAATCAGACTATTATTCGCTCTATAAACACCTCTGTAACAACTATGCTAATTCTATCGACTATAGTAATTTGGGGCGGAGCTTCTGTTCAGGGATTTGCCTTAGCTCTATTAATAGGGGTTTTTGTAGGTACTTACAGCTCAATATTTTTAGCATCTCCTTTACTAGTTTTGTGGGAGAGAAAAAACAACTCATAAATAATACAAAAACAGATTATAACAAAAGCCTAATTTATTTTTAATTAGGCTTTTGGTTTTTTGACATTATTGTTTTTTTTAGTTAAAATATTAATTAAGTTTATCTTTTACGTGAGAGATATTTTGCTAATTGTACAAATTTTTTGAACAAGCTTATTTTTTTAAAATAATTTTATTTTCTTATGCGCCAATCAAAACTTTTTACAAAAACTATTAAGGAAGTTCCAAAAGATGAGGTCTCAAAAAATGCCAGATTATTACTTCAGTCAGGTTTTATATTTAAGGAAATGGCAGGAGTGTATTCTTATTTGCCACTGGGATTGCGAGTTTTGAATAATATTTCAAATATTATTCGTGATGAAATGAATAGCATTGGCGGAAAAGAGATTTTTATGACTGTTTTACAGGATAAAAAAATTTGGGAGAAAACTAATCGTTGGAATGATGACGTTGTTGATAATTGGTTTAAAACAAAATTAAAAAATGGAACAGAGATGGGGCTTGGTTTTACTCATGAAGAGGCAATTGCTCGGATTATGAAAAATTATATTTCTTCATATAGAGATCTGCCGTTTTATGCTTATCAAATTCAAGTTAAATTTCGAAATGAAGCTCGTGCTAAATCTGGCTTAATGCGAGGAAGAGAATTCTTTATGAAAGATTTATATTCTTTTTCTAGAAATAAAGAAGAGCATGATGTTTTTTATGAGAAAATGAAGGATGTTTATATGAAAGTTTTTAAGCGATTAGAAATGGGATCTAAAACCTATGTAACTATTTCCTCTGGAGGCTCCTTTTCAAAATATTCTTATGAATTTCAAACTTTATCTGACGCAGGAGAAGATATTATTTATATTGATGAAAAAAATAAAATTGCAATTAATAAAGAAGATTTTAACGATGAGATTATCAGTGATTTTAACCTGGAAATTGATAAAGATAATTTAGTTGAAGAAAAGTCCATTGAGGTGGGAGATATTTATTCTCTTGGTTTTAAGTATTCAGAGGCTTTTGATTTAAAATATAAAAATAAAGAAGGGAAAGAAGAGTTGGTTTATATGGGTTCATATGGCATGAGTCCATCACGTTTAATGGGGGCTATTGTAGAACTTAATTCTGACGAGAAGGGAATAATTTGGCCAGAAGCAGTTGCACCATTTAAGGTTAATTTAATTTCTTTGGGGCAAAAT
>CAZJRJ010000024.1:4321-10080 GCA_964548635.1 uncultured Gammaproteobacteria bacterium
CAGATAAAATTTATGAAAATTTGGAAAAATCTGGCGTGGAAGTTTTGTATGATGACAGGGAGGAAGTGTCTGCCGGAAAAAAATTTGCTGAGGCAGATTTAATTGGCTGTCCTATAAGGCTCGTGGTTAGTAGGAAAACCCTTGAAGGCAAATCAGTAGAATTTAAAAAAAGATCTGAAAGTGAAACAAAGCTAATTAAAATCGATAAAATAGAGGATAATTTGAGATAAATAATATTAAACAAGTTACGTAGTATAAGTTACGCGTTGCAAGTTATATAAATTCGTGTTAAATAAAATATTGGGAAAATTTAGCAAAGATTTAGGAATAGACCTGGGTACTAAAAATACCCTTGTTTATACTTCTGACAAAGGCATTGTTATTAATGAACCTAGTGTTGTGGCTGTTAATGTTAGGACTGATGAGATTTTGGCAGTAGGTGAAGATGCCCGTAAAATGGTAGGAAAGACTCCTTATCATATTAGAGCAGTTAAACCTTTGGTAGACGGAGTTATTTCTGATTTTGAAATAAGTGAAAAGATGATTAAGTATTTTATAAATAAAGTTCATAGTGAGAATTTTACCATTACCCCGAGGCCCAGAATGATAATAGGCATACCTTTAGAAATTACCGAGGTTGAGAAAAAAGCCGTTGAGGATGCTGCCAAATCAGCCGGAGCCAGAAAAGTATTTTTAATAGAAGAATCAATGGCAGCTGCCATCGGGGCTCGTTTACCTGTAACTGAGGCTATAGCCAATATGATAATTGATATTGGTGGGGGAACTACTGAAATTGCCGTTATTTCATTGGGAGGAGTTGTTACTTGGAAGTGCTTGCGTTTGGCCGGTGATACTTTTGATAATAATATAATAGATTATATGAGAGAGGAGTTTAATTTGCTTATAGGAGAGCAGACGGCTCAGAAAGTAAAAATCAATATTGGATCAGCGACAATATTAAAAGATCCTCTTGAGATGGATGTTAAAGGTCGTGATTTATTAAACGGTCTGCCAAAATCGATTACTATAAATGATAGTCAAATAAGAGAAGCTATTAGAAAAACATTAAATCAAATTATTGAAAATATAAAAATAACTCTTGAAAAAACTCCGCCTGAATTAGTTGCTGATATTTATGAGCAGGGTATTTTTTTGAGCGGAGGAGGGGCTCTTCTTAGAGGACTTGATAAAGAAATAGCTCAGGCAACTAAAATTTCAGTAAAAATAGTAGACGACCCCTTAACCGCGGTTGTTAGAGGAACTGGAATTTTATTGGACGATATTAATTTATTAAATAAAATTATGTCTCCTGGTGCCAATGATTAGTTTTTTAAAATAATATTAATTTTGTTTTAAGATGGTGAAAATTAATTTTAGAAAAATTACCTTTTTTTTATTAATATGTTTTATTTTAATTATACTTCATTATTTTTCTTGGCTTTCTCCAGTAGAGGATAAAATCGTTTCCTGGGTATCTTTTCCTGTTAACAAGGTTTATTCAAAGGTTGTCTCATGGAAAAGGGGGTATAATAATATTTCTTCTATTCAGGTCAACCTAGATGATCTAGAAAAAATTAAAGAGGAAAAAAATAGTCTATTGGTTGAGAATGCAAAGTTACAGTCCTATAAATTTGAAAACGAAAAATTAAGAAAGTACCTAAACTTTTTAGAGGATGTTGAATATGATTATGTGATGGCGGGAGTTATTTCTAAGGGCTATTCAATTAACCCTAATGAAGAAATTTCTACGATTTTAATAAACAAAGGCGAGAAACATGGAATAAAAAAAGGACTTTTAGTGGTTGATAGTGAGGGGGTGGTTGTTGGAAAAATAGAAGAAACAAATAATTTAACTTCAAAAGTGTCTTTGTTAACACATAGTAATTGTCAACTGGCAGCTACCGTGCAAAATAGCGAAGAAACATATGGGATAGTAGAGGGTGATTTGGGTTTGACTATAAAAATGGGTTTTATTCCCCAAGACAAAGAAATAGCCCAGGGGAATTTGGTAGTAACCTCAGGTTTGGAAGAAAATATTCCCAGAGGTTATGTTCTGGGCGAGGTTGTTTTGGTTGAGAGAAGTTCAAATCAAATGTGGCAGGATGCGGTTATTGAGCCATTGGTTGATTTAAAAGATTTAACATTAGTTTCAGTCTTGGTACCCTAATCTAATATTAACTTCATGACAACAAAGTTAAGAATAAATAGAATTTATTTAAGGATATTATTTAATTTTATATTAATAACCTTAGTTTTTTTAATTCACTTGTCTTTTATAAGAGCTTTTGATTCTTGGTTTGGTTATTTAAATTTGAGTTTAATTTTTTTAATTTTTGTATTAGAAATAAATGGACTTACCTGGAGCCTGGGTTGGATTTTGGGCTTAGGTTTCTTTTTTGATATTTTTTATTTTCTCCCGTTCGGCTATTTTTTGCTAACTTTTTTTATAGTGGTTTTGATTTCTCACATTCTTCTAGTTAGGGTTTTTACTAATCGCTCCCTTTATTCTTATTTGGGTTTAGTTTTTGTGGGAACTATAGTTTATGAGGTTGTCTTAAATTTATTAATTTATTTACTGACTTTTTATTCTTCTTCAAGAATATTTTTTCTATTTATTAAAGACTTCTGGAATGAACTGGGCCAAGAATTAATTGTTAATTGGTTGGCTACTTTTATATTCTTTTATATTTTTAGTTTTTTCAACAAAAGGTTTAACGCAGTATTTATAAAAAAATAATTTATGCCATCTAAACGTAAAAAAGATGATCCCTTTATAGTAATGCCCAATAAGCCTAAGCATAGGAAAATCAGAGGTTTTTCCTATCAGTTGGAATGGACAGAGGACTCTTTTATTTCAGAAGATCAAGGTGGTGAATCTATGCGTCTGACTTTTAATTTTAATTATTTAAAAGGAATAAGCTTATTTATTTTGCTTTTAATGACTATAATTTTAGGAAGAGTTGTTTATTTACAGATTATTAGGGGGGATTATTATAGTGCCATGGCCAGAGGAAATCGTATAAGAATTGAAAGTGTTGAAGCGCAAAGAGGGATTATCTATGATAGAAACAATGAGCCCTTAGTAAGAAATGTGGCTAATTTTGTTTTATATATTGTTCCTGGGGATATGCCAGAGGAGGAAGAAGGGAAAAATAATTTAATAAATAAAATAACTGAAATTTTAGGAGATGAAGAGATAAGAATTAAAATAGATGAAATTTTAGAGGAAATAAAGATTAATCCCCTGGAAGCCTATCAACCTTTTTTTATTATAGACAACCTTGACTATGAGAGGGCTTTGTTACTTTTATTAGAAAATAAGGGAATGCCTGGAATTGTTTTGTCTAATAAGAATAGAAGAAAATATTTAAATGAATTTGATATCCCAAGTTTAGAAGAGGTAGTCTTGGATGATGGTAAAATTATAGAAGAAGAAGTTTTAAAAAAAGAGAAAAGCGAATCTCTTTCCCATATTTTGGGTTATATAGGAAAAATAAGTCCAAAGGAATTTGAGGAAAAGGAAGGATATTCTCGTATTGATTATATTGGAAAAGCTGGTTTAGAATATTCTTATGAAGATATTTTAAAGGGTAGTAAAGGGAAAAAACAGATAGAGGTTGATGCTTTGGGTAAGGAGAAGAGAATTATTAGTGAAGAGCCGGCAATAGACGGTGATAGTTTGGTTCTATCTCTAGATTCAAAACTCCAAACAAAGGTAGAACAGGTTTTAAAAGAAGAAATGGCTAAAAGAAATTTAACCAATGCCGCGGTTATAGTAATGAACCCAAACAATGGACAGATTTTATCTTTGGTTAGTTTGCCTAGTTTTGACAATAATATTTTTTCTAGGTCTTTAAGCAGGGAAGAATATGATTTAATTTCTGATAGTAAAAACAGATCCTTATTTAATAGAGCTATTAAGGGGGAATATCCGTCTGGCTCTACTATAAAACCTGTTATAAGTGTCGCTGCCTTAGAAGAAAGAGTTATTTCTGAAAATACAAGAATAAATAGTGTTGGGGGAATTAGTATAGGTAGTTGGTTCTTTCCTGATTGGTTGGCAGGGGGTCACGGATCTACGGATGTAAGAAAGGCGATTGCTCAATCAGTAAATTCCTTTTTTTATTATATTGGAGGAGGTTATCAAGATTTTCAAGGCTTGGGTCTTGAAAGAATGATGGAATATGATAAGAAATTAGGCTTAGGACAAGAAACTGGGATAGATTTACCCTCAGAGGGTGATGGATTTTTGCCAAGTCGTGAGTGGAAGGAAGATAATATTGGAGAGCCTTGGTACATTGGGGACACCTACCACCTGGCTATTGGTCAGGGGTTTCTTTTGGTTACACCTCTTCAGGTGGCTAATTTTACAGCCTTTTTTGCTAATGGAGGGATTCTTTATAAGCCTCGTCTGGTCGAAAAGATTGTTTCAAATTCTGGTGATTTGATAGAAAAGCTTCCCCCAGAAATTATTAATAGTGATTTTATAGATGATTATAATATAGAAGTTGTAAGACAAGGTATGAGGCAGACAGTTCAACATGGGAGTGGGCGCAGTTTAAATTCCCTAGACGTAGAAGTGGCTGGAAAAACTGGTACAGCTCAATGGTCTAGTGAAAAAGAACCGCACGCTTGGTTTACTTCCTTTGCGCCTTATGATAATCCGGAAATTGTTGTTACGGTTTTGATTGAGGAAGGAGAGGGAGGAACCTATACTTCTGTTCCTGTGACCAAAGAAATTATAAAATATTATTTTGACAATAAGGACGAAAATAGCTAGGATAAGTATATAATCAGTAATTTTTAATATAAATATGAGCGATAATAAAAATAATCAGAAAAGTGTTTTTTCTCAAAATGAAAAAAATGTTTTAGATTTTTGGGAAAAAAATGAAATTTTCAAAAAGTCAGTAGAAAAGGAAGCTCCAAAAGGGGATTATGTTTTTTATGATGGCCCTCCTTTTATAACTGGACTTCCTCATTATGCTACTTTGCTTCCAAGTATTGCTAAAGATGTTATTCCAAGATATCAAACAATGAAAGGACACCGTGTAGAACGTGTTTGGGGTTGGGATTGTCATGGACTACCTGCTGAGAATAAGGTGGAACAAGAATTAAAGCTTCGCAATAAAAAAGATATTGAAAAACTTGGAGTTGGAAAATTTGTTGATGCTTGTCGTAATTATGTAGACGTAGGATCAGAACAGTGGGAATGGTATATCAATAGGATTGGTCGTTGGGTTGATATGAAAAATTCTTATAAGACCATGGATCTTGATTTTATGGAGAGTACTATTTGGGCTTTTAAAAAATTATATGATGACGGTTTTATTTACGAGGGTTATAGAACTTCGCTTCACTGTCCAAGATGTGCCACTCCTTTGTCTAAATTTGAAATAACGATGGACGCGGGGTCATATAAAGACGTTGATGATGAGACAGTGGTGGTTAAATTTAAATTAAAAGATGAGAAAAATACTTATTTACTTGCTTGGACAACCACTCCATGGACATTACCAGGTAATTTAGCTTTAGCAGTAAATAAAAATATTGATTATGTAAAAATTAATAAAAATAATAAAGACGAGTCTTATATTTTAGCTAAGGATAGATTGAAAGAAATTTTAAAAGAAGATAAATATGAAATAAAAGAAGAATTTAAAGGTGAAGATTTGGTTGGAAAAGAGTACGAGCCAGTTTTTGATTTAAAAAATAAAGAATTAAGCAGTTATGATAAGACATTTAGGGTTTATTCGGCA
>CAZJRJ010000025.1:0-10064 GCA_964548635.1 uncultured Gammaproteobacteria bacterium
CATAAATATAACAGGAACTTCTTGATTTATAATTTTTTCTATTTCTGTATAATTTTTCTTTTTTTCCTCTGAATAACTATCAAGGTCCTGAGCTTCCTTTAAAAGCTGGTCTACCTTTTCATTATTATAACCAGAAATATTTAAACCTTCTTCAATCTGAGAAGAGTGCCAAAAAGAATACAAATCAGGCACTGGCCCAAAAGCTTGGGCATAAATTAAAGCTTGAAAATTTCTACCTAAAATAACCTGCGAGTAAAACTCTTCCACTCCTATTGGTCTTAAAACTGTTTTTATACCAATCTCTTCCCAGTATCCCCTAACCAACTGGGACACTTTTTCATAATCACCTGTTTCGGGATAAGTTAACTCTATTATCAAATAATTACTCCCCTCATTTTCCCCATTATATCTCCACTTACCTGAACCTAAAAACAACATTTCCTTTTGTTCATCACTTAAAGTATCTTCGTCCTTATTTTCCTCGTCTTCGTTTTCGTCTTTATTAAAACTTTCTTGAATTTTTTTTATTTCATTTATTTCATCCTCTGTTATTTCCTTTCTTGTCCATTTTTTTTCCTCAAGTATTTCTTCTGACTTTTTTAAATTAAATGAATAGTCCTCTATTTCGTTTGTATAAAAATAACTAAAAGTTGGCAAAGGCGTTTTAACTGTTTCGGCGCCTGGCCCAAAAACTTCTGAAACTATTCTTTCTTTATTAATCGACAAAGCCAAGGCCTTTCTTAGGTCTAAATCCTTTAAAGCTATATTTTTGTCTTTATTTAAAAATATTGAATTTATTTTAGGAAGTTTTAACCTTTCTATATTCAGAGAATCCTTGGCCACTAAATCAGACAAGTAAGCTTCGGGTAAATAGCTCAAACCGTCAATTTTATCAGTATTTAAAGACTCTATAGCCTCCTCAGGCGATACAAAAAATTTAAATTCTAATTTTTCTATATATGGCTCTTTTTTGTAATAATCCTTATTTATTTCCAATTTATAATCCAAAACATTCCCAAACTTATCTTTAATTAAAGATTTAAATTTGTAAGGTCCCGAACCTATTGGTTTTAAATTTAATTCAGCTAACTTAGCTGAACTAGGAATAACTTGAGACCATAAGAATTTAGGTATAATTCCAAAACGCAATTCTGATAAAAAATCAGCATTCTTATTTGCTAAATAAAATTTTACTTTATTTTCATCCTCTTTTTGAATTTGAACATTTAAAAATTTATTTCTAAGAGGAGAATTATATCTCTCGTCTTGTATGGCACTAAAAGTAAAAACAATATCGTCCACATTTAAATCTTCCCCGCTATGCCATTTTACATTATCTTTTAAAATTAAAGTAAATTCATTCTTGTCGTCGTTAATCTGATAATCTTCCACTAAATCTTTTTCCAATATTCCATCTTTATTTATTTTAAAAAGACTGGAAAAGACTAAACTGCCAATATCTCCGTCAACATCATTAATAGAAGAGTATAAAGGATTTACATATTGAGGGTTGCCAATTAACCCCTCTACATAAGTACCCTCCTGTTTGGGCATTAACTCTAAATTGTTTTGATAAAAATTATAAAATAAAAAACCTATATTTAAAATAATTATAAACACCAGTACTTTAACGATCAATAATTCCCTTGGTGTTAAAAAATTTTTAACATGCTTGATCTGTTTAAGGCTTGGAATCTTAGATTTTGAAAGTGATCCAACCAGTTTTCTATCCCAGTCCAAATGACTATTTTTTTCTTTTTTAGAAAATTTACTTTTCAAATAACCAATAAAATCAGCTAATTTTATTTTAACCTTCTTAAACCAAAAAATTTTTTTATTAAAAGAGTTCACGAATTAGTTTATTTGATAAATAAAGCTAAAATAGAGAGTCCGAAAAGAACAACAGCCAAAACAATAGTGGCGTTAAATAATATTTTATCAGCTCCACGCTTAGTCATATAAACATTAGCTCCACTACCTCCGAAAGCGCTAGATAGTCCGCTTTCTCTGTTTTGAAGCAATATTGAAACAATAAGTAATATAGCTACTACTATTTGTATAAATTTAATCACTTGCATTGTTTTTTTTAGCTTCTTTGCTATTTATTTTCTCTATTATTTGAGATAAGATTTTTTTGTTATTAATTGAAAAATCGGCCAATATCTTTCGATTCAATTCAATATCGTTTTTCTTTAACTTGTCTATAAATCTAGAATAAGATAAATCAAACTCTCTTACAAAGGCATTAATACGTACCTGCCACAATCTCCTGAAGTCTCGCTTTTTCCTACGTACATCTCTGTATCTATTGGCACCTGCTTTTATACTAGCAGTACGAGCCAGTCTTAACAAATTTTTTCTACCAAATTTAAAACCCTTTACTTTTCTTAATAAATTTTTTCTTCTTTTGTTGTGGGTTGTTCCTCTTTTTACTCTTGACATATACTATTATTTAGAATTAGAAATTAATTTCTTAATATTTTTAGAAAAATGATCACTGACTAAAATATCTCGACGTTTGTTTCGAGTTTTTTTAGAAGATTCTTTGGCATTAAAATGGTCTTGACCAGCTTTTCTCTTAATAACTTTAGACTTTTTAATTGTAAATCTTTTAGATATAGCTTTTATCGTTTTCATCTTAGACATACGAACTCGGTAAAACAAAAAACAGGTTTAAAACCTGAATTTATTTTGGTTTTATTTTTTATTTATTAAAATAATAGTATACCTTCCGCCCTGTTTTGTCAAGGCTTGCTCTTCAGTTACATTAAAATTTTCATCACTTTTCAAAGTTTCCACAAATTCCTGTATTCTTTCCCTGGCTTTTTCAGGATGCTGTTTTTCCCTTCCCTTTAAAGTCAATTCTAATTTTAATTTATGCCCCTTTTCTAAAAATTTCTTCCCCTGCCTTATTCTTAAATCAAAGTCATGCTGACCGATCCTAACTGACAACCTTAAACTTTTAGTATCAACCCTTTTTTGCAGTAGCTTCTGTTTATGAGCTTTTTTTTCTTTCTCATATTTAAGACGACCCAAATCAGTAATTTTAGCAATTGGAGGATCTACTTTAGGATTTACTAGAACAAGGTCCATGCCTTCACTTTTTGCTTTTTCTAAAGCCTCTCGAGTAAAAACCTCTCCAATCATTCCTTCATCCTCACTAATAAGAATAACTTTTTCAGATTTTATTCTTTCATTAGCGATTTCTTTTTTCTCAATTCTAGGCTTTGGTTTTCTCCATTTTCTTCTCATGTTACTACATTACTACATAATACAAAAAAAATCAAGTTCAAGTTTTTTTTCAAATATATTAAACTTAAAATAAAGCATGTTATAATAAAGACAAATATTAGCTATTTTAAAATACTATGGATTTAAACAAAGATGCTTACGGTCAAGAAGTCTGGGCTTTTTTAATGGAGAAGATATTCAAAAAATTATCGAAAGAAGCGATGGTTATATTGGAGAATAGTTTGATTATCTTCTTGTTTCCAAAAAAGAAATGGAAGATATTTTAAAAGAAACCGATTGGAAAATTAAAAAATTTATTGATTCCGATAAATCACTTTATATGTCTATCATTGAAAAAGGATAAAAAAATACAACAACCAAGTTCTCTAAAATTCATTTTTAAGATATAATAAGAAGAGATAATAATTAAAATAATGCTTATGTCTTTAAAGCCGGGGCAAAAGAGTCCTAAAAGCTTAGTCTATAAATGCGGTAATTGCGGAAACCTTCAAGCAATGATAAAGGGTGAAATAGCCCATCACTGTGAACTTTGCGCAGATGAAAACGAAAAACAAACCTGGACAGAAACAGATAAAAAGATCGTAATTATATCAAAAGATATAAAAAAGATGGTCAGTGAAACCAAAACTTTGTCTGATAAAATATCAGATAAAATAACACAGTTTTGTGGAAGCATCTTTTTTGTCTATATTCACATTATTTGGTTCGGCGTATGGCTAATATATAATGTCTATGCTAAAAATCCTTTTGATCCCTATCCTTTTGGTATGCTTACCCTAGTTGTCTCCCTGGAAGCGATTATACTGGCCACATTTATTATGATATCCCAGAACCAACAAGGAGAGATAACAGAGATGAGATCAGAGGCTGACTATCAGACAGACCTAAAGGTAGAGAAAAAAATAGCTGAAATATTAGCTATATTAAAGACAAATTATAAATCTATTAAAAAGAAATAAGATACTTATAAAATTAAAACAATCCAAAAAAACAATCTCCTTATTTGGAGATTGTTTTTTATTATAGTAGTAAAAATTTTTACACTTTTTCAGCGATAATATAAACATTTCTTCTAAAAAATGGAAGTCTAGCTAATAACCACAAAAAATATGGCCTTTTATTTATTTTTAACATCTTACAAATTTTATTTACCCCTCGCATCACCGGCTCATATGATATTTTATTTATTGAAAATCCGTTATCAATAAAAATTTTTGATAAACTTTTTTTTGAAAATGGACGCTTATGAGAATAATCATCCCATGCCCATTTTTGTACATCCGGGACAAAAGCAAAAATTTTTCCAGCGTCACCGTGTACTACATTTCTATTTTTATCACGTGCAAAGGTGACTGCCTTTTTTGAATACTCAAATCCTGTATAATTAACAAAATAATCAGCGAGCCAACCAATCCCACAACCAACATCTAAGACAGGCTCTTCATTTTTATTTGTATTGAATATTTTTAAATAATCACCGTAATAAAATGGCTTTTGATGATTTTTAAAATATTTTTCTGTTAATTCTTTTTGCGTATACACACATTAACATAAAAATATATAAATACTAGATATAAAAAGACAAGCCCCCGGGGACTTGTCTTTATAGGTGAGCTCCAAAGTAGATGGTAGTCAAACCTATTTTAGAAATAAATTACTAGAAGAAATTAAGAATATATATATTTATAATAAATAAGCATTCTTATTCTCAGTCATTCGTTATCAAACACAATCATCTTTATTATTTTTTTGGGCAATATATGGGCAATGAGAATTGTCCGTGGCAATATAGAGAAAATGAATAGATGATTATAATTAAATTGAAGTAATTGGTTATATTGTGTATAATAAAAATAGATTCACTTTTTATAAAAAACTCACCAGAATTAAACAAAAAAATAACAAATTCGCATATAAACGAGTTATACGCAATTCATAAAATATTTTCTTTTTATTAGGTGTTTTGATTGGCATTTAATAAAGAATCTAAATTTGATTTTTTAATTAATTAGAAAAGGGAAAGATGATGTCGCTATCGCTCCATTAATTAAACTAACTAAAAACTGACTAAAAAAATATGAACGAACAAAATTTTAACCCTTATTTAAAACCAAACTCAACCTTGGATGATAACTCCAACAATGCTACAAAAGAAGAGATGGAGGAAGCGGTTGAGATCAATGAAGAGCTGGACGGTGTTCTGGCTGGCGGTAGATATACAAAGGTGCAAGAAACTGCTGACCTAGTAGTTAAAAAGAGAGACTTGAATGACTCTTTTAAAAAGGAAACTGGGACGGCTCTTGCTAGCTTACCTGAAGGGAAAGAGCCAACCATGCAAATAAACGAAAAAGCCATATCAAACTTATACATGGCAGGACATTTATTTGGAAAAGACTTCACAATGGAACACATTGCGAACTGTTTGGCAAAAGGAGAAGAAGTAACTGAACAAATGAAGCACCCAGCTGAGGGATCTAGATATTTTAAACTTGATATCCCTGACGGAGCTGGACTACCGGGCAGGTTTGTAGTTCCCCAAGAAAATGGAACTACTTTAGCTGAGCACATTGCAAACTGGAACCAAGAATGTGAATTCAAATTTAGACACGGACAGCTATCACCAATTATAAAAAAGAAAGAGCTACCGCAGTGGTTAGTTGACTTGGAGTCTGTGTTTTATGTGATAATGGAAAAGAACCAAATGCCTGATGGTAAATTACAGATTGCTGATGGTCCTACTGACAATGATCCAGAAGAAAGCTGGGTTGTTTCAACAGTTCATTATGGACAACCAAGCAGAGTTAAGCCAAGACCACCCAGAAAACCAGATTGGAAAAAAGCAAAAAAAGATCCTGACAAATTATCAGAGACAATGATAAACCACATGACTGCTATTGATAATTATCAAAAGGATTATGATAGTTGGAGCGATGAACAAAAAAGAGTTGTGTTCGTTGACCTAGAAGAAGATGGTGTGGGACAAGAGGGAGTCAAAAAGGAGAAGAAGACAAATAATGCCGAAAAAGACAATTTAATATCTGAGCTTTCTCATGATAATGAAGTTTTAAAGAAAATGCTTATGCAAGCCATGGGAGAAATGAACGAGATGAAATCAGAGATGAAAGGTATAAACAAAAGATTAAAAAAGCGTGATTTATAAATAGTAAATATAGGTGTTAATTATCTAAGGTGAAATTAACATTCCTTTCTAAAATTATGTCCATGGAAACAGTGAAAAGCCCTGAACAACTAAGGGTAGAACAAATAAAAAACCAACTTCAAGAATACGGTGAAGAAAACAAGTTACAAGGTCTTGAAGGAAGAATACAAAGAGGTCTAGATCCTGCTGGAATGCTGGCAGTAGAAGAAACCAGAACAAAAGTTGAAAAAGTCGCTGAGGCTCTAGGAGCTTCAATGGAAGATGTTATTAAACTAACAAATGAGTTGCACACTGGAGCAATTTGGGACAAAGCGGATATTCTTGCAGAAGGAAAAGATCCAGCAGTCAAAACTTGGATGTCTACTGCTGAAGTAACTGTTTCAGGAAAAGAAGAGGAGGGCGATATTTCAGAGCAAGAGTTCATTCAAGATCTAACGAGAGTTAACAACCTGCTAGATGAAGCAATAAACGATCCTGAGGAATTCGCTGGTAAGGCAAAAGGAAAATTGATTGACAGATCAAAAGAACAGTTTACTATGGATGAGGATGTTCCTGTTTCAGAGGTAGACGCTGGTTTCCTTGCTATGGCAGTTAATGGACATAAGTCTGGAATTGTTGAACAAGGCGGACTAATGTTTGTGGGCTCAAAGGAATTAGACTTCTCTGTTCTAGAGTCAATGGGACTAAAAGAAGAAGAGAAGGAAGATAGAGGTAGAATGGCTACTTTTTATGTAAACGGCGAAGGAGAAGATGTTGTAAAAAAGCTATACGGTGGTTTTGCGATTGTTCTAAACGGAGACAAAGAAGTCGCTAAAGGACTTGCTAGAACAGGTGAGAGAAAAGAATAGAAGTTACTTTTATTGAAAATACATATTTCGAATAAACAAAAAAATTAAATATAAGGAGTTTTGGGGAAAGGTCATTCACCCCTTCACTTCCCCTCTGCCCTTTACCCAAAACAAAAATCAAATTCAAATAATAATGAAGCCTATCAAAAATTAATATATAAATATTTTCTGAACTTCTTCGCTGTCGCTCGACCCCGCTGCGCTTGAGCTACGCTATCGCTGGGCTCAGGGCGTATAACAACGCGATATACGGTTCGGCCCTCGGCTCGGGCCTCTCCCAAATTTTTGAAAGATTAATTAACTTTAATAAGGAGTTTCAAAAACTTCGTATATCGGTAAACGTTATGTGAAATACCAATAAATTCTTTATTACAAATTGGGAAAGTTTTATTCTCTATTAATCGGCAATATGTCAAAATTACTAAATGTAAAATTTGAAAAAGCGGTGCGTTTGCTTGTTGAGCATTTTCCGCCTTCCGATGAATCAAGCAGGAAACCAGTTTTATTTCATGATATTAGAGTTGGAGTATATCTATACGAGCATGGATATTCCGAGGATATTGTCTTGGCTGGCTTACTGCATGACGCTATTGAGTGGTCAAGCGCAACTGAACAAATGCTACAAGATGAGTTCGGCGAAAATGTAGTTAAACTCGTTCTTGCAAGCACAAAAGATGATTCAATCACGGACAAACATGAAAAAACTGCCAAACTCATCAAGCGCTGTGCCGATAACGGCCAAGACGCACTCATAGTCAAGACAGCCGATATTCTTGATAGTTTCAAATGGTATGCCAGCCAGGACAACAAAGACGAGCTTGGATATTGCATGAGAAACGCAAACGCAATTTTCAAATTTAAACCGGATGATTTTGATGATAAGATATTCGACGAGCTAAAAGTTTGGCAAGACAAGTTTTCGCATTTAGCCGAATAAAACTTTCCCAATTTTTTTAAGGATGAATTTATTGGTACATCATATAACAGCGTGTATCTGGTTCGGCAGATTTGACTCAATTAGATTCAAAAGGAATGTCAAATCAGCCTCTCCCAAATTTCGCAAAAAACAATTAGATTTTCAAAGGAATTTTTGCGAAACTTCAGATACACGCAAACGTTAGGCAAAATGCACTCGCACTCCTTCCGCTATCGCTCCAGTAGCACTCACTAACATTTTGCCTAATGTGTGCGCTTACCAGCACCAGTCAGTCAATGCGCGCTCTTGTTCACTTCGTTCACTGCGAACGCACATCGCCTAACAGCTGCTTATACAAAATAGCCAGTCCAATACTCCGCTTCGCTCCGTATTGGTCTGTCTACTTCGCATCAAGCGCACACATTGTACGAAATAATGAAAAGTTAGAAAATTTTTTTAGGACAATTTTTTATCTTATCTTTTAAAACTATGATCAAAACATACAAAAAACTTTCAACAATCTTTTTATTCATAATGATTATTTCATTTTCTGGATGCAGTATCGCAAACAAAAACAATGCTTCCAATATTAAGAAATCAACCACAACGACAACAAAAAGTGGCTTTATTAATTACTCTAACTACGACTCTGGATTTAAACTCACCTACCCTGAAACATACCAAAAACAAGAAGGCACGATGGGAACGGCCGTACTACTCCTATCACCGAAAGAGAGTCCCTCTGATTTGTTTCAAGAAAATTTCAATGTAGCAGTTCAAGATTTATCTTCACAGCCAATGACCCTGGACGAATATAATGATATATCCATAAGTCAAATTAAACAAACAAGAGCAGACTTAAATATAATTAGTTCTGAAAAAATTACTTTTGACGACAACCCCGCCTACAAGATTGTCTACACAGGAAAACAAGGTCAATACAGTTTAAAGTGGATGCAAATATTTACAGTTATTAATAATTCCGCATATATATTAACTTACACAGCCGAAATAAAACAATACGATTCCTATCTTGTAACAATGACACCAATCGTTGAATCTTTTAAATTTGTTAACTAATTGTGGATAAAAAATTGTCCCAAAAAAACTTCAGATGATGCATAAACGTTAGACAAAATTAACTGGCGACTTATTTTTAGAACTCAAATTAAATCATTTATACATAAAAAAACATATGGAACAAAAAAAGCTCTTACAAATCAAATTTAAATCATTTATCAGTCTATGCGTTTCAATCGCCATACCCTTCGGATTTATCTTTGGGGTATTAACACTAATCATTAGCCTGCTCGGAGGTAAGGTATATTCAAACTTAATTTTTTTTCAGCTAACCGGGATTCCTGCAGGCATAGCTAATTTAATTGTTGGACCTTTAGTGCTTGCTTTAATAGGGCTTTTTATTGCCATTATCTCGTTTTTCCCATTTAAACTTTATTTAAAAGCAAGAAAAGGAATAACAATAGATGGGGAATGGAAATAAAAAATAAGTAGCCAGTTAACTTCGTCTAACACCTGCATATGCGGTTCCAGAAATTCACCTTTGTTAGATTTTCTCTTCCGCTCCGCTCCAAAGAAAGAATAATATGGAGGATAAATGTCTTTCACCCAAATTTTTGATATAATTAATAATATAAGAAGGAATATCAAAAACATCGCATCATACGGAAACGTTATATGAAGTCGCATTTATGAGATTTCCGAGTAGCTTTACCTTATCTGTTTGTTTTAAATATCTTTTTTGCAATTTTAAGAAATTTTTCTTTATTAATAATTGAGTTAATCCATTCGTCATTAATATTGTCTACACCATAATATGCGCCAGCAAGGCCACCAGCGACCACTGCGAATGTATCAGTATCATTTCCAA
>CAZJRJ010000026.1:0-10028 GCA_964548635.1 uncultured Gammaproteobacteria bacterium
AAAAATTAAACTATGAAATAAAAAGAGGAAAAGAAGTTCTTAGTTTAGAGGTCACTCCTGAAAATATAGGAGGAGAGGAGAAAAATATTGGAATAGGAATAGGTATTTCTAAGACAGTTAAAGTTAGTTATCCTTGGTATTTGGCTATCTGGGAGGGAATAAAGCAAACCTTTTTTCTTTTAGGAGCGATAATTTTAGCCTTTTTTGGTTTAATTAAAGGTCTTATAATGGGACAAGGTGTAGGGGGTGAGATTGGAGGACCTGTTAAGATTGCTGAGTTAACCGGGCAGTTTGCTGATCTGGGCATAGCTCAATTACTTCAGTTTACTGCTTTAATCTCAGTTAATTTGGCTGTTATTAATTTTCTACCTATCCCAGCTTTAGATGGAGGCAGAATAGTGTTTTTAATTATTGAGAAAATAAAAGGGTCACCCGTTAAAAAAGAGATTGAGGCAGTTTTTCATAATGTTGCTTTTATACTTCTTATAGTTTTGATTGTTGTAGTTACTTTTAATGATATTGCTAGTTTATTATGAATATAATATTAAAATGGCTCATTACCACCTTGGCCATCTTGGTTAGTTCTTATTTGGTGCCTGGTGTTATAGTTAGTGGAATTTGGACTGCTCTTTGGGTGGCTTTGTTTTTGGGGCTATTTAACGTGAGTTTAAAACCGATTTTGATAGTTTTGACCCTGCCAATTAATATTTTAACCTTTGGGCTCTTTATTTTTATTATAAATACTCTCTTAATTTTACTCGCTTCTACTATTGTTAAAGGTTTTGAGGTTAGTGGTTTCTTAAACGCTTTAACTTTTAGCATCATCTTATCTTTTGTTAGTTATTTATTAAATAATTTAATAAAAACTACTAAAAATTAATAATCCGGGATTGGCCTAGATGGCTAGGGCGCCACATTCGGGATGTGGAGATCGTGGGTTCAACTCCCGCATCCCCGATTTTAACAATTACCCTTTTTAGGGTCTTTTTTTTGTGCTAAAATGTAAATAAATAGATATTATAATATTTATACTTCATGTCTAAAAAAAAGAAAGTAGCTATTTGTCATTATAGGGTAGGCAAGACAGACGGTGTTTCTTTGGAGATAAAAAAGAGAAAACAAATTTTAGAAGCTCATGGTTGTGAGGTGAAATTAATCGCTGGTCCTCGTTCAGGGGCGGTTGATTATATTATTGACGAACTAGAATGGGAGGATGGGGCTATTTCTACTATTAAAGAGAATGGTTTTGTTGATTTTGGTAGAAAAGATTTTGATGATATGGAGCTTGCTGATAAGATTTTTAAAATCTCTGATATTATTGAAAAAAAATTAGAATTGATTCATAAGAAGGAAAAATTTGACTATTTTTTGGTTCATAATATTTTTTGTTTCGGGGGTCATATTTCAGCGGCCAGGGCTTTTGACAATGTTATAAAAAAATATAAGATTCCCACTATTGCTACACACCATGATTTTTATTGGGAAAGAAAGGAGTTTAGAGTACCGAGAAATGGATTTTTGAGAGAGTATGTTAGTACCTATCTTCCTCCTAAAAATAAATATTTAAAACATGTGGTCTTAAGTTCAATCGCTCGAGAACAATTAGAGAAAAGAAGAAAGATTAGTTCTGTAGTTCTTCCTGATATATTTGATTTTTCTCAAGATGGCTGGAAGAAAGACAAATACAATAGTAGTTTATTAGACAAAATAGGAGTTAAAAAAAATGATTTATTGGTTTTACAGGCCACTAGAATAGTGCCAAGAAAAGGAATAGAAATAGCAGTTGATTTTGCCTCCGCGCTTAACAAGAGAATGAATAATTTGAGAGGAAAAAAGCTCTATAATAATAAAAAAATAGGTGATAAATCAAATTTAGTATTAGTTTTAGCGGGTTATTTTGAAGACTCTGATCGAGACTATTATTTAAAACTAAGAGAGGTGGCTCAGGAAAAAGATATAAAGGTAAAATTTGTAAATGAAAACATAAACGCTAAAAGATCTTTTAATAACCATGAAAAGAAGTTTTCTCTATGGGATGCCTATGTTTACGCTGACTTAGTAACTTTTCCCAGTATTTGGGAAGGCTGGGGAAATCAATTTATAGAAGCTGTGTTTGCTCGTAAACCGATTGCGCTTTGGGAATACCCGGTTTTTAAAAAAGATATTAAAAAGGAAGGATATAAATATATATCCCTAGGAAGCGAGCTTGCTGAACTCAGGAGTAATGGATTGAATCGCATTCCGCCTAAGAATTTGAGAAAAGCTGTCCTTAGGGCTGAGAAGTGGCTCCTAAATCCTAACTTGGACAAGGTTTTAGATAAAAACTTTCAAATTGGCAACGAATTTCATGGTTTTAAGATAATAGAAGATTTTTTAGTAAAAGAATTAGAATTATAATATGAAAGAGGTTTTAAAGAATGGAAAAAATAAAATTATAAAGGTTAAGGTTTTTGTTGGCTCTTCCAAGACTATGATGAGGAAAAAGATTTCTGATGATAATTTTGAGATAGATTTAAAGGCAAAACCAGAACAAGGCAAAGCTAATGAGGAGTTGATTAAATTTATCTCTAAGAGATTGGAAATAAATCTCGAACATGTTAAAATAATAAAAGGTTTTAAAAATAGAAATAAACTTATTAAGATAAATTTTTAGGAAAGAATTATGCCTATAACTAAAAAAACCCCCCCCGCAGGTAAAAGTTATTTTACCCATCGTAAAATTAATCCAGTAATTAAATTTTTAACCATCTCTGATATTTTAATGCTTACAGGCTTTGGATTGGTCACTCCTATTTTCGCTATTTTTATAACTAACAATATAGAGGGCGGAACAGTGGAGGTGGCCGGACTAGCTTCAGCTATATTTTTAATTACCAAGAGTGTTTGTTTAATTCCTGTGGCTACTTATATTGACAAGGTAAAAGGAGAGAGGGATGATTTCTGGGCAATGATACTTGGATCTCTGGGAATAACCATAATCCCACTTTTATATATTTTTATTAGCAGTCCCTTGGAGCTTTATATAGTTCAGTTTTTTTATGGTTTTTTTGCAGCCGTTGTATATCCTTCTTGGATGGGTATTTTTACTAGGCATATAGATAAGAAAAAAGAGGGCTTAGAGTGGGGGGTTTATCAGACTTTGACAAATTTAGGTGCAGCTTTTTCGGCCTCATTAGGAGGTCTTTTGGCTTATCGTTTTGGATTTATCCCTTTGTTTTTAGTTATTAGCACACTTTCATTAATAGGCACTAGTTTTTTAATTGGAGTATATCATGACATGGAGCCAGGACCAGTGTTTTTTAAGAGAAATTGACAAAAAATGTATAAAATATAATATAGTTAGAAACCTGAGCGTTTGTTAATGCTTTTTTTAATTTACTATGGAAAATTTAGAAAATAAAATAAAAATACCAAAACACGTAGGCTTGATATTGGATGGAAATCGTCGTTGGGCAAAAGAAAACGGCGTTTCCAATGTTAAGGGTCATTACAAAGGTAAGGAAGTTGCCAGCAAGGTTGGTGAGTGGTTTTTTGATCGTGGCGTGGAGGTTTTGTCCATGTATGTTTTTTCCATAGAAAACTGGAATAGAAGCCAAGAAGAGGTTGATTATTTAATGGGCCTTCTAAGAAAAATGCTTGATGAGAAAATAAGTAAGGCTTCAAAGGATAAGTATAAAGTTTTAATAAGTGGTCGCATGGATAATTTGCCCGAAGATATTATTGAGAAGTGTCAGGAGTTGATGGATAAGACTAAAGATAAAAAAGAAGGAGTTGTTAATTTTTGTTTAAACTATGGAGGGCACAGTGAAATAGTTGATGCTATTAAACAAATAATTTTAGAAGGGGTAAAGAAGGAAGATGTTAATGAGGCTTTACTAAAAAAATATTTATATAATCCCGAATTGCCACCCCTAGATATGATTGTTAGAACTTCAGGAGAGAAAAGAACATCTGGTTTTCAGCTTTGGCGTTCTGCTTATAGCGAGTTTTTGTTTTTGGATAAATATTGGCCTGATTTTTCAAAAGATGATGTTGATTATATAATTTCAGATTATAGTAAGAGGAAAAGAAGATTTGGAGGAGATTAGATTTTTTAAATAAATTTACTCAAACAAAAAAAACCTTGTTTAAATTAGTTCAAGGTTTTTTTATTTTACTCTCTCAACTTTTTCTATTTTTTCACCCCAGAATTTTTGTCCTAATTCCCTAAATTTCTTAGGGTCGTCAGTGGTATAGAATTTTAATTCCCCGTTCTTGCTAATTTTTTTTTCTATATCTCCGTGTCTATTTAGGTAATCAGCTAGTTTCTCAGAAATGATTTTAGGGGTATCCAGGATTTTAACTTGTTTCCCCATTATTTGTGCTATTTGTTTTTGGAGAAGGGGATAATGAGTACAGGCTAATATCAAATCATTAATTTTTTTTAGTTTTAAATTTTTAAGATAATATCTTAATATCATTCTCGTTTCTTTTCTTTTTATCCAGCCTTCTTCTATTAGGGGAACGAGTAGTGGACAAGCCTGGCTATATATTTCCAGATTTGAATTTATTTTATTTAGTTCTTTTTTAAAAACTTTGGAATTTATAGTAACCGAGGTACCTATTACTCCTATTTTTTTCTTTTTTGGGTCAATGTTGTTTTTTTCTAAAGAAGCTTCTATGACAGGAACTATTACTCCAAGGACTCTTTTGTTAGGATAATTTTGGGGAAGCCATTCTCGTTGGATTTTTTTAAGAGCCTTTGATGAGGCTGTGTTGCAAGCAAGTATTACCAACTCAGCGCCTTTTTTAAATAAAAAATCGACTCCTTCTATTGTGTGATTATAGATGGAGTCTTGGGACTTATTTCCATAAGGAGCGCGAGCATTGTCTCCTAGATAAATATAATCGTATTTTCCGAGATCTTTTTTTAATTGTTTTAATATGGTTAGTCCTCCAAAGCCAGAGTCAAAAATTCCTATCATTTTATTTAATATTGAGTTTATATAATCCTTCTTGTTGTCCTATTTGACCGTCAAAATATATGTTTTCGTCTTGCCCCCCGACAAATATTTCTGAAACTTGATTTAATTCAGTTAATTTAATAATTGAGATTTTAGTATTTTCTTCTTGGTTTATTATTTTAATATCTTTATCTGTATAGTAGATGATATTCTTGCTTCCTTCATGAACGTCTATTCCTAATATTTTTTCGCTGATTCTACTGTGTAGGGTTTTCTGATTTTTTTTCAAATTTATACTCCAAATTTCAAAATCATTAGCATAGGCAATTTCTTGTTCGTTTATCCACTTGAAATATTTTATATTGTTTATAGTTTCTTTTATCATAAAAACTGGGGACTTGTAATGAATGAGATATAAGTTGTTATATTTTTCATCCCGTATCTGTAGTAGGTTGTTTTTGTAGTCAACTATTTTATAGCCAGCAGAGCAGGGCATGTCCATATTATTTGAATTTTCAAGAGCATCAAGTGGTCTTGTTTCTAGTTTATTGTTTCCATTACCATTAATAGCAAACAGGTAGCCGTCTTTTACTAAAAAGTTAGAATAATTTTCTTTTATCAATTCTTTGGTTTTTAAGCTCTCAATATCAAATGAATTAAAACTTTCGTCTTGTTGATAATAAATGGTTTTATTATCATCCCCCCAACCTATATCTTTTATATCACTGGGTAAATATCCATTTATATCTTTATTCTTATTTTTGTCTCTCGGATATATTATCTGTAATCCTACCAAGGCTTTCCCTGAGTCGGGAGACCAGAAAACACTTTGGCCGTCTATTTTTATATTTTTTTCAGGTGTGAAAGTAGAGATCCTCTCTTCTTCTAGGTTAAAAATAATACCAAGGTCGGAATTAATAACATATTTTTTATCAGGAGAAACATTTTTTTTCAAAAAGTATTCATCGGAAATTTTTAGCGGTAAGTTATTTTTAAAAAGATGAATATTGGAGATAGTTGTAATTCGTCCTGGGTAAACACCTACTTTTTGTTCCCAGGTATGATAGCCATCCTTTTCTAGTTTGATCGTGTATTCTTCTGGATTTAGGTTTTTTATTTTTGAAGGAGTTTTATAATAACTATAGTCAGACGAAAGATAGCCTTTTATAAGAGATTTTATTGGTTCTCCATTTATATAGACAGTGGCTCCATCCGGATCACTTTTTAAAAGAATCATTCCAGTTTTTTGAACCATTTTAAAAATTGGAGGGAAGCTGAAATTAAGTTTGTATCCTTGGGCGTAAGTTATTACGTAAAAAGACAAAGCAAAAAAAGCTATAATAAAAAGATAAAATAAAATTTTTCTTCTGATGCTAACCATATTTTTTTAAATTCTTTCTATGTTTGCCCCTATTTTTTTTAATCTTACGTCAATGTTTTCATAGCCCCTGTCTATCTGGTAGATATTATCAATTTCAGTTTTTCCTTCCGCTGTTAGAGCGGCTATAACCAGGGCAATGCCAGCTCTTAAGTCTGGACTAGTTAAAGTTTTGCCAGTTAATTTATTGGGACCGTTTATTACTACTCTATGAGGATCGCACATTATTATATTTGCTCCCATTTGCGAAAGCATATCAACATAAAGAAGTCTGCGGTCATAAATGGTTTCATGAATCATGCTGATTCCCTTAGCCTGTGTCATTAAAACTGTATAAGGGGATTGTAGGTCAGTGGGGAATCCAGGATATTCATGGGTTTTTATACTAGAGGCTTTTATATTGGGTGATTTTTTAATTTTAATCCAGGTTTTTCCAGTTTCAAAGTTTACTCCGATTTTTTTAAATATATCTAGAAGAACTTCTATATGTTTTGGCTCGCAATTACTGACGGTTAAGTTGGAATTAGTGGCCACTGCCATTATAGCAAAAGATCCAGTTTCAATTCTGTCTGGAATTATTTTACATTCCCCACCCTTTATTTTTTTTACTCCTTTGATAGTAATGTTTGGGGTTCCGGCTCCTTTTATGTTGGCCCCTAGTTTATTTAAATGTTCAGCCAGAAAAACTATTTCAGGCTCCATGGCACAATTTTTTAAAATAGTTGTGCCTTCAGCTAGGACAGAGGCCATTATAAAACTTTCTGTTCCAGTCACACTTATATTTGGAAAAAAATAAGAACTTCCTTTTAGCTTTTTAGCTTTTATATGATAAAAACCATTTTTCTCTTCCACTTTTGCCCCAAGGGATTTGAAGCTTTCTATAAAAAAATCTATCGGTCTGCCCCCAGCACCAATGACGCAACCGCCAGGATGAGGAAATTTTACTTCTCCGAATCTAGCTAAAAGGGGAGCGGCAAACATAATGGAAGCCCTGAATTTATTGGCTATTTTAGTAGGTATTTTGGTTTTGTTTATATTCTTAGTATTTATGATAACTTTACCCTTGTTTATCTTTTTAACTTCTCCCCCTAATTCTTCTATTAATTTTAAAGAATTATTTGTGTCTTCAATATCAGGTAAATTATCTATAATTACCTCACCTTCAGATAGAATAGTAGCTGGAATTATTTTTAGGGCCGAGTTTTTAGCGCCGTTTACCTGAATTTCTCCTTTTAGCTCAGTCGGACCTTTTATAATGAATTTTGACATAATTTTTGTTTATTTTCTTAAGTAATCAATCTATTAAAAAGTATATATTAAATAAGATACAATTTCAATTAAAATTTTTGAAAATTGAAAAAGGGGTTGGTTTCTACCAACCCCCTTTTTTTAAAAGGATGACCCTCCTGCCATGGCCTTTTGAGTCATGACTACTTTTGAATAAGCAGGTTTTAAACCGGAAATTTTTGAGGTGATTGCTCTGTAGGTTGCTAAATTAAAGGGTAGCCCTATGTGAGATCCTCCAACTTCGATATTTTCATATACAGCTTTTGAAATGCCGGTTTGACGACAAGCATGGCTTTTTACCACGCAGTCATCATCGGAGTATATCGAGATAAAGGGAATCTGTAAGGGTAGGGGGAGCTTTTCGAGTACTTCCGGTTCTATGTTTTCAAATCCGTGTCTGTTTATAAGGGAGTAGAGCCATCCGATGTTCGTTCCCCCTATATCGGCAAAGGGAGTTCCTAAGGTGATAGTCATGGCTATGCGCTCGGGATACATTCGGGCAAGTTCCCTGGCATCAAAGCCTCCGTGACTATAGCCGATGGTTATCACTTTATCTTTTGCCTGATCTGACTTAAGAAGAAAATCCTTTTCTGTTCTTTTAAAACCTTCTGGGCAGTAGCCCCGGTTAAAACCGTTTGGCCAACCATGAACTTCGTAGTCAAGAGTTTTTAGAAAAAGTCTTAAAAAATAAGTGCAAGAGTTGTTTGACAGAAAGCCAGGGTAAACCAAAATGGTTTGTCCTACTCCTTTGTGAAAATGGTTAAAGTTTTTTAGAAGAATGTATGCCCAACATCTGAGTTGGTGAATTGGTATTTCACCCAAACTTTTTATTTCTCCCAAGAGCCTTAGCTTATTCCAAAGTTTTGAAATGTTCATCTTCCACCTCCTTTTGAAATTTAAAGTTTGTTTAAATGTGTTTCTTTTATTTTAGCATTTCTTTTATTAAATGTTAAATTTGAAAGAAAAGGATTGAAAATATAGTATTAAATAATAGAATGATTTAGTTATAAAATAAAAATGGGAGCAAGTTATAATGTCTTGGAAATAATTTTGGGAGTTTTAGTTTTGTATTTGGTGACTTTTCTTCTAGTAAGGTTTAAAAAGATAAAACTAGTCACTCACAAAAGGGTATGGAATAGCTTATTGGCTATTGTTTTTTTAATTTCTGCTATTTTAGGAATTATAATAGCTATCCAGATAGATACGAAGATAATTTTACCTGGATACTCTAGAATGCTTTGGTTTCATGTTGAGGCGGGCATAATTATGGCGGTTGTTTCTGTCTTTCATATAATTTGGCATATTAGTTATTATAAAATTATATTAAATTTAATTTTTAAGAAGAATGAAAAAGTATAAGAATTTTTTAATATTTATATCTATAATATTTTTATTAAATGTTTTGTCTGGATGTACTTCTGAGGGCAGTAATAGTACGCAAGACAATAATGACAATAAAGACATTCAATTAAAGAAGGAAGTTAGTAAATACCAAGATTTAAGCATTAATCACAAATGCATAGGTTGTGGGAGGTGTATGATGGTGGACAGAGAACATTTTTCCAGCCACGGCAGGGAAGTGATAGTAGCTTCAAGTAATAATCTAGAATCAAAAAAACTCCAAGAAGCTATCAAAATATGCCCAACTTCAGCCATTGAGTTGTTTTAAGAAATAAGAAATAAAAGACGCGTATAAAGTTACGCGTTTTTTTATACTTAAATTTATTTAATTTTAGTTTGATTTATGGTGTTTTGAGTGGTAAAATTAGAATAAGAATAAAAATTAAAAATATTGATGAACGTTACTTGAACGTTCACGAGCAAAGTTTATTTATAATTAAATATAAACGTATGAAAAAAAATGAAAGCATAATTGATCGTGTTGTCCGAGCGATTTTGGGAATAATTATTATCTATTATGCTTACGCTTCCTTGGTTGGAGCTTGGGCGATTGTCGGATATATAGTCGGAATAGTTTTACTTTTTACTGCTGTTACAGGATTTTGTTATTTGTATAAAGTGATTGGCATTAATACAAAAAAATAATAATGAACGTTACTTGAACGTTCACCTAAAAAATAAACAGAAATAATGGAAAATAATTTTGCTTTTATTGATGGACAAAATTTGCACATGGGAACAAAATCAGAAGAAGATTCTTGGTCTATTGATTTTGTTAAATTTAGAAAATATTTAGAAAAAAAATATAATATTTCAAGAGCTTATTATTTTTTAGGTTTTGTAATCGATGACAAAAATGATTTATATGACAAAATACAGGAAGCAGGATTTATCTTAAAGTTTCGCGAGCACAATTCTGCCATGATTGGCAAGAAAAAAGGAAACGTAGATGCTGATATTATTTTTGATGTTATGAAAAAAATATACAGAAAAGAAATATTTGATAAAATAGTTCTTGT
>CAZJRJ010000027.1:0-9944 GCA_964548635.1 uncultured Gammaproteobacteria bacterium
ATTTCCTGAAGAAAAAAAAGAAAAAACATTAAGAAAAGTTATTGGACATTTACCAAGTTTAAAAAATATGGGCGATGCAGTTGCTAGTGATATTTACCATAACTTCAAGCCCTACGCTCCACACATGCTTGAATGGATTAAGGATTTAAAGGAGGGTGAATCAGCTTTTGATCACAAAGACCTAAATAAAAAACCACACCGGGTTGTTGATGGTAAGAAAGTTTTTAATAAAAATAAGAATGGCGATAAATATAAAAAATGTCACTGGAATAAAGTTGGCCCATGCGTTCACACAAGAAACGATATTCTATCTAGTCAATCCACAATCCATCCGGTAGATAATCGAGTTTTTAGCATTAGAGAACTAATGCTTATGATGAGCATCTCTAATGATTTTAAATGGACTGATTCGGAAGAAAAAGAATTGAACGCATTGTCAGTAATTGAAAAAAGGAAATTTTTAAAGAAAGAAGAGATAAACATTAGACAATCAATCGGCGAAGCAGTTCCGACAGAGATATTTAGGCAAGTTGCTAATAAGATTAAAAAAAGGCTACAAAATAGTCCTTTAACTATTGCGCAAATTAATTCAGTGGTTAAAAAAAACAAACTAATAACATCTGAAGATGTTATTAGTTTCATTAAGAAAAACAAAACTGTTTATGACATTCCAGAAATATTAAAATTTTCCGAACTAGCAAATACAAAAAGACAAGACCACGCTGCCTACTACACCCGACAAGATATTTGTTTTTCTCTAATAAGAGAACTACCTAAATTTACCAACAAAAAAGAAATTAGTATATTGGAACCGTCTGTTGGGGCGGGAAATTTTTTACCTCTCTTATTTAAAAAATATAAGCATGTTAAAAAAGTAAACATTGATGTTGTTGATATTGACGAAAACTCAATCAAAATATTAAAAGAAGTTTTGAGTATTGCAGGTGTGCCGAAGAACTTTTATCTTAACTTTATAAATGAAGATTTTTTACTGAAAAAGTTTAATAAAAAATATGATCTTGTGATTGGAAATCCCCCCTTTGGGAAAATTGCCAAATCAAAAGAACTACTGTATAAATACAAGCAAGATAAGTATAATCAAAAAACAAGTAATGTTTTTTCATTTTTTGTTGAAAAAGCCTCTCAACTTGGAGATAACATTGCATTAATTTCCCCCAAGAGCTTATTATCTGCACCAGATTTCAACCTAACTAGAGAACTGCTATCAAAATACAATTTTCAAACCCTCGTTGATTTTGGAGAAAAGGCATTCTCTGGTGTTAAGATAGAAACGATAGGATTTATATTCAACAATAAAGAGAGAAATCAAAACGTAAAAATTATTTCATATGTTAACAATTCAATAAATAATCTTGACCAAGATTATATTTTTGACAAGAGACTACCGGTTTGGGTAATATATAGAGATAATTTCTTTGATATTATATTTGAAAAATTAAAGTTTGATATCTTTAAAGTATACAGAGATAGAAGTATAACTAAAAAACATACCAACGGTAAAGGCAAAATAAGGGTTTTGAAATCTAGAAATATTGATAATAATAAAATCGTTAATATTTCGCAATACGATTCTTATATGGACGAAAAAGAGCTAGGTAATTTTAACGTAAGTAAATTCTTAAACAACAAAGACTGCGTTCTTATTCCTAACCTAACCTACAACCCTAGGGCTTGTTTTCTGCCTGAAAATACAATAACAGACGGTTCAGTGGCGATTCTAACACCGAAAAATGGCGACAAGATAAACAAAAAACATTTAGAATATTTTTCTACAGATGAATTTAAAAAGTTTTATATGACTGCAAAAAATCTCGGAACACGGTCATTAAATATCGATAGTAACTTTGTGTATTTTTTTGGAATTAAACAATAAAAAAAATGGATGACAAAATATTAGACTATCTAAATAACTTTGATTTAGATATAAGAAAATCAAATAACGCACGTTTTATTGATCAAAAAGTAACACCCGACGTACTATCTTTTATCGCTGACTGCATATTAAATTATACCTTAGGTGATGTTAATAATGATTTTTGTGTAAAGGATATTTGGAACGATAAATATTTTAATAAAAATATTGAAATGGTATTCGGCAAGCCATCACCAGAAAACGAAACAGCAACTCATGAGTATGACAAATTCATAGCACAGCCTATAAAAACTCTGGAATACGCAAACATTTTAGAAGTTAGGAAAAAGGGACGGGCGAACTATTTTAAAATTATTAATCTTGAATTACTAGAGTATATATCCATAAAAGAGAAAAACTCATATATATTTTTATCTGTGTATCTTAGAAAAGTTTTAACGGACAGTGGTTTCATAAATTTCATAGATGAATTTATTGAAAAATCAAAAGATAAAAAGGTAACAACTGAAGACTTTAGTTTCTTAAAAGAAAAATATGAATTATTTATCATTGGCAATACACCTATTAATAAAAAAACAGAAGTGAGAAGAATTTTCACTAAGGTATTAAACATTTTTTCAGCTGAAAACTGTACGTTTGGAACAATTAAGGGATATTTGTCTAAACGAAATATTTATTATCAAGATTTGATGTACAACCGTATTAATTTTAAAGATTTAGAAAAAGAAAAAGGGGCATCCAGACAAGAGGTAATATTAAATGACGATAAAAAATCCTATGAAGAGTATAATGAGTATCTAATAACTAAGGCAACGGCATATGTTAAAAAGAAGTATAAAGAAAGTGAAGTTAGAGACGCCTACGCTATAGGGCCAGCTCCATATGTTCATCACATCTTTCCCAAAAGCAAGTTTCGTGAAATAGCACACTATCTTGAAAACTTAATAAAACTTACCTCAGAGCAACATTATACTCATGCACATAAAGATGGAAATACGCACTCTGTGGAGATAGAATATCAATTAGTGTGTTTATTGTCTAAATCAGAAAGTATTGAAAGATCACTCATTAGCGGTGAATTTTGCTATTCAAAACATAATTTTATATTTGTTATCAATATAGGTTTAAAAAATGAGCTCAAAGAACAATTTGATGATAATTGTTCGCTTGATCAGATAAGAAGTAAATTGAAAACCATCTATAAAGATTTATAATTTACTGATATTAATGCCTCCAAAATACAATTTAGATAAAATTAAATTTGCCACCGATCCCGCCACTTTTGAAAGAGCGGTTGGTTTATATGAAAAAGAAAAAATAATCAGATTTAAAAAAGAGCTGAATGGATTTTTTGCAACGGTTATCGGGACAAAATCATACAGTGTTTATGTAACCAAGACGCATTTTGACCGAGGTGACTGTAATTGTTATCTTGGTCAAAAAGAAGTGCTTTGCAAACATATGGTAGCTGTGGCAATCCATGCTTGTTTAAACGGCGAACCTCTAAAAGATGAGGATAAGGAGATTATTGATAACCCAGAGTGTAGTGATAAACTGGGAGAGTTGAGTAAGGAGGAACTATCAGTAGTTAAGAAAGGCATAACTTCAGCAATGAGATATGTTAAAGGATATATTGGGCCTTCTCGAACGTGGTTTGCTTATCAAGGATCGCTTGATGAGGGCTGTGCTCGATTGTCAAAATTAGTTACAGATTTGCCAGTTAGTTTACAAACAGCAAAATTATTAGTTGCTATGCTTTTACGGCTTGATAAAAAATTATGTACAGGAGGAGTTGATGATTCAAACGGTACAGTGGGAGGATTTATGCAGGAAACCGTTAGTGTGCTTGAGGAATATGCAAAGTTAGACTCGAATTGTATTAAGGCATTTGATAAATTATGTGGGCAAAGTACTTGTTTTGAATGGGAAGAATCTCTGGTGAGAATACTTGATGAGCAAGATTTAGACTAAGAAGAAATTACAGTCATTCGTAAACACCACATGTCCCGCTATAAAAATGCTGAGCAATTGCCCAGCATTTTATTTTTGTGTTTGATTTTTTTATAATTTTTCTACTAAAATGAATTAAATTATTATTAAAATTACAATATATGGATTTTCCAAAATCAAAAGAAGAAATAATTAAAAAACGTACTAATATCGAAAAACAGTTAAACGAGATTATTTTCTCACTAAATTTAAAAATAAGCTTTGATGAAATAAAAAGAATGATTTATAACGAGCAAGACCAAAGCGTGCTTCATCAAATAATAAACAAGTTTTATAACGAGCAAGATGTTGATGAATTGAATAAAATTTTAGCAGTAGTAAATGAAGCTTGGAATTATTTCCCTCATAAAATATTAAACGAACTATCTCCAGCTGAAAAGATTTTGGAAAGTCAGCAGTGAGTTAAAATTAATAAAAAAGACTATCTAATACTACTAGATAGTCTTTTTTATTGGCGGGAGTGAAGGGACTCGAACCCTCGACCTCTTGCGTGACAGGCAAGCGCTCTAACCAATTGAGCTACACCCCCAAAATTTCACAAAAATAAAAACAGTCTCTTGGACTTTTTTTATAAATTTAACAAAATAATTACAAATAGTCAATGTTTTATAATAATTTCTATAATTATAAATTAAGTAAATAATTTATCTTAAGTTTACATTCTTTGCAATAACTTTATAAAATTTTTTTATTAAAAAGTTTTCCACCTCTTATTAACAGTTTATAAACAAAAAAAGGGTTTTACTTAAAACTCTTTACTTGTTATACTTTTTTTATTAATATATAAAAACACTTAACCTTACAATTCAATATTTAGTCCTATTGTTTTTTTATATTTTTTTTATTAATAATTTTTAGGCTATGGATAATAATCAAATTTGGCAAGCAGTTTTGGGAGAAATAGAATTAAATCTATCTAGGGCTAATTTTACCACTTGGTTTAAAAATACTTTTATTCTTTCCTTAGAAAATAACGATGTTATTCTATGTGTTCCTAATACTTTTACCAAAACTTGGTTAGAAAAAAAATATCACGTTGAAATTAAAAAAGCTTTAGGTAATATTATTAATCAAGAAATTAAAAATATAATATACAAGGTTCAAATTAAGAAATTAGAAGAAGACGACAAGGTTGAAAGAATAAATGTAAGCGCAATAAACACGGCTCCTAGAAACACAAGAGGAAATACTAGCCTAAAAAGTTCTTATAATAATTATGGTTTAAATCCAAAATATGTTTTTGATAGTTTTATAGTAGGAAAAGGAAATGAATTAGCACATGCTGCTGCTCAGGCAGTCACAGCCAACCCTGGAAAGGCATATAACCCTCTTTTTATATATGGTGGTGTAGGACTAGGAAAAACCCATCTACTACAAGCAATTGGAAACGAGGTTGCTAAAAAACATAAGGTTTTATATACAACTAGTGAAAAATTTACAAACGACTATGTTCAAGCAGTACATGGAGGAAAAGCAAGGGACTTTAAAGATTCTTATAGAAATGTTGACATGTTGTTAATTGATGATGTTCAGTTTATGGCCGGAAAAGATGGAACCCAAGAAGAATTTTTTCATACCTTTAATGATTTACTACAAAACGATAGACAAATCATACTAACATCTGACAAACCACCAAAATCAATCCCTGCTTTAGAAAAAAGACTTTTGTCACGTTTTGAGTCTGGTATGGTGGCCGATGTATCAAAACCGGACGTAGAAACAAAAATAGCCATATTGCAAGAAAAGGCTAAAGAAAAAAACTATTTATTAAATAGAGATATACTAGAATATATATCTAATAATATAACCAACAACATTAGAGAACTAGAGGGTGCTTTAAATAAAATAATGGCTTTCCATGAATTTAACAACTCTATCCCCACCCTAAAAACAACAAAAAACATCTTAAATGATTTATTGATCAATATTCAAGCAAAAAACACAACCATGAAAGATATTATTTGCGCTGTTTGTGATTTTTACAACATTAAAGATAAGGACCTTTTAGGAAAGGGTAGAAAAAAAGAAATTGTATGGCCAAGACAAATTGCTATTTTTTTAATGAGAGAAGAGCTTAATGCCTCTTACCCAACCATAGGACAAGAACTGGGTGGAAGAGATCACACAACCGCCATGCACGCTTACAACAAAATACTTGAAGAGGTAAACGAAAAAGAGAACGAAAAATTAAAACAAGAAATAGAATCAATAAAACAATTATTAAACTCTTAAAAACAGTTGTGTAATAATTGTTATTAACCCCTTAAAAATTGTTAATAAACCATGTTGAAAGTAGGTGTATTAAATTTAATAAAATGTTTATAAGTAAGGGCTTGAAAAACTTATCAACAAAAACCCCCTTTTTATAAACATTTTATACCAACTTATTAACACTTTGTTAAATCAAAATTTTACCTAAAATTAAAACAAAAACAAACATTTACAAACTTACTAACACCCCTTATTACTATTATCTTCTCTTATTTATTAATTAAACATTAAACAAATAGTATGGAATTTCTCATAACAAAAAATAATTTAAAAAAAGCATTATTTACAGTAAGCCACATCTCAGGGAAAAATGTTAATTTACCTATTTTAAATAATGTAATGATAAAAATAGAAGATAAAAATATAAAACTAATAACAACCGACCTGGAAATAGGAATAACGCACAGTATGAGGGGTAAAATAGAAAAAGAGGGCATATTTACGGTTAACTCTAAGGTTTTCTATGATTACATCAACCTTTTACCCGATAAAAAAATAAAAATAAAACAAAAAGAAGATAGTTTGGAAATAGAGTGTGATAATTATAAAACAAAAATAAAGGGCCAATCGGCTGAGGACTTTCCATTAATCCCAGAAGTTGAAACAAAAAATAGTTATAAAATAAATATAAAAGATTTTAAAAAAGCGCTTTCAAAGGTTGTTTTTTCAACGGCTAGCTCTGAGTCTAGAATAGAATTAACTGGAATTTTATTTACAATAGAAAAGGATGAATTGACAATGGCCTCAACTGACAGTTATCGTTTATCGGAAAAAAAAATAAAAATAGAAAATAGAAACAACGAAGAAAAAAGCGTTATTATTCCATCAAAAACAATTCAGGAGGTTTTGAGAATTTTGTCAAACTTTGGAGAGGGAGATGAACTTGACCAGGGCCAAGATATGAATATTTTTATTTCAGACAGCCAAGTTTTATTTAAAACTGAAAAAACGGAACTAGTTTCAAGATTAATAGAGGGACAATACCCTGACTACAAACAAATAATTCCAAAAGAAAGTAAAACTAAATCAATATTAAATAGATATGAGTTTTTACAAGCAGTAAAGACTTCGTCTCTTTTTTCCAAAACAGGAATTAATGACATAAGTATTGACTTCCCAAAAGATAAAAACCAAACAATTATTTCCTCGGTTTCGGGTCAAACTGGAGAAAATGTGGTAGAAATTGACTCTCAAACAAAGGGAGATGATAATAGTATAGTTGTTAACTACCAATATTTATTAGATGGTTTAAAAAACATAGAAGATGACGAGGTTGAAATATCTATTGTTGATAATAATACCCCCTGTATTGTAAAACCAATAAAAGAAGATAATTATCTTTATATAATAATGCCAATTAAACAATAAGGTTTAATTAATGGTAATGTAAACACTTTCGTCCTCTTTTATATTACTGCCCCAAGTAAATATTTTTGGTGTTATTTGATAAGTTCCTTTTTTATCAGGTTTTTCAAAGTTGAAATTTATAATATTGTTAATTGGGCTTGTTTGGTAGATAATGTTTGAAGTTGATGAAGGTGAGAAAAAAGAAACAAACTCTATTTTTGCTATTTTTTCAACCGGGTTTAATTTTAAACTCATTTCGTAAGGCAGGTCTCCTGGATTTAATGATATATTTTTTTGAGGTTTTAACCAAGAAGCGCTAACTTCTTGGTTGTTTTTATTTTCATTAATATTAAGGTTGAAAACAATATTTTTTTTAGTACAATTTCCCACCAAATCACAAACTTTTACTTTTAAGTCATGATAACCATTGTTTAAAAATGATATATCTTTATTCATGTTAAATGGGTAGGAAACATTAGTATAAAATAACAAACCATTAATATAATACTCTGCTTTTCCAATGCCCTTGATAGCAGATGTTTTAATCTCTATATCTATATTTGTGCCAATAATTGTTTGTTTATCACTGGGTTTAATAATACTGAGTTCTGGCCTATATTCTTCTCTATGAACATTGTCATATTCTGTTGGAATGGTGGTTGTTGATGTGGTTGTTGAATTTTTTTCAAACCATTTATTTACCCCCTTTTCCCAAAGATCAAATTGAGGGTCGTTTTCAGGATTTTCAGGAGATTTTCCTAGGGGGTCGTTTTTATTTACGTAATATAGAATACTGTGTGGCTCTATAGGAACCTCAATTTCTTTAATATATTCAAAGGGGGTTTCTTCGGTGGCCAATAAACCAGAAATTTGATCAATTTTTATAGTTTTTTTGTATTCAAGGGCTCCGTCAATGGCTGGTATGTTTGTTTTTATATCACCCAGTTTATTAAAATTTTCAATTGGAGTATTTCCCAAAACCCTGTCCATGAAAATATTCCAAATTGGAGCTGCTACGCTTCCACCAGATGCTCCGTTTTTCATTTTTTCATTATTATTATTTCCCACCCAAACTCCAGTCACAATTGACGGTGTATAACCAATTGTCCAAGCATCTCTATAATTATTAGTGGTGCCTGTTTTAGCCGCAACTGGTCTAGAGTCAAGAGTTAACCAATTATCTATCCCATAAGTAAAAGATCTGGCATTATTGTTTGTTAAAACACTGTTTATCATTCTAGCTGACTCAACAGACAAAACTCTTTCCTCTTTATCTTTAAATTCTTCTAAAACCTCTCCTTTAGAATTTTCAATTCTGGTTATTACAGAAACGGGATGAACCAATCCTTCTCTAGCAAAAGCACTATAAGCATTCGTGTGTTCAATTAGCTTAACCTCACTGCCACCTAAAACCAAAGATAAGCCAAATTTGTTTTTATCAGAAAGAGTTGAGTAACCCATTTTTTTAACTAAAGCTAAAACATTGTCCATGCCTGCTAAGTACAAGGCTTTTACAGCTGGAATATTTAGAGAGCCAGCCAAAGCTTTTCTAATACTAACAGGACCATGTTCTTTTAAATTGTAGTTTTTAGGCTCATATGGTTGACTAGCGTTATTTGAAAAATTAGTAACTACATCAAATAATTTAGTATTAGGTGTAAAACCCTTTTCAAAAAGAGAGGCATAAACAATTGGTTTAATAGATGATCCGGGTTGTCTTTTGGCGGTTGTAATATTGAATTTACCATCAATAGTGTCATCAAAATAATCACGAGACCCAACCATGGCTAAAACTTGGCCATTTTTTGGATCTATTGATATTAAGCCAGCGTTAGAAGCATTATAATTGTTTATATTTTTTTCCACTCTTTCGTCTATTACCTCTTCAGCTATTTTTTGTTTATATAAATCTAGAGTGGTATATATCCTTAAACCGCCTTGTTCAATCATTTTTTCTCCGTATTTTTCAGACAACTTACTTTTTACATACATTACAAAATGAGGCGCTGTTATGTTTGTTTTTGGTTCTCTAAATTTGAGTTCATAGTTTTTTGCTTCATCAAGCTCTTCTTGGGTTATGTAGTCTTGATCAAGCATTATTTTTAAAATATAGTCCTTCCTTTGGAGTAAAAGTTCTTTGTTTGGGCCATAGGGAGAATAATAGCTAGGAGCTTGTGGCAGGGCTGTTAGAGTGGCAGCTTCGGCTAGGTTTATGTCTTTAACGTTTTTACCAAAGTAATGTCTACTAGCTGCCTCAACTCCATATGCAGTTCCTCCATAAGGAATTTCATTTAAATACATTTGTAGTATTTCTTTTTTTGAGAATTTTTGCTCTATTTTATAGGCCAATATTAATTCTTTTATTTTCCTAGTATATGTTTTTTCAGGTGTAAGAATGGCGTTTTTAACTAATTGTTGAGTA
>CAZJRJ010000028.1:0-9798 GCA_964548635.1 uncultured Gammaproteobacteria bacterium
TGAAAATATCTTTTGAAATTTTTCCATCTATAACCTCAAACGATTCAGAATCTGCACCTTCTATATCAGTGTATGTATCGGACCATGAATTTATATCATTTGCACTGGCGCCATAAAAAACTTTATCTTTATCTTTAATAAAATATTTATCATAAACCACAAGAGTATCAGGATCTAAATTTAGTTCAACTAGCTTTGAGCTATCTTCTTGTGTTGTTTTAGAAGTATAAACACCATTTTTGTCTTTCACAATATACCAATCACCACAAACTTCAAAAGAGTCATAATCAACATCAAGCTTGGTTGCATAACAGTTGTGGCCATCATAATAATCACAAACAACATAAAAAATATTTTTATCATCTTTCATAAAGTGTTCATGAATTACAGTTAATTCCATTAAATTCACATCGTCAAACCCCTTAAAAATACCAACATAATAATTAGACCATCCTCCATACACTTGATTTTTATCTTTTGCAAAATTAAATCCTATATCTTCAAAAGTAGAAACATCTACATCCTCAATTAATGTTTTTATATCAAATTTAGACACATAATAAGCTTTATTTTCTTCGATTATGTACTTTGCATACTTAGTTTCTGCTTTAATATTATTTATAATTCCCAAGCCCAATAAAAGACAAATTAAAAAAATTAATAGTTTTTTCATAAAATATTTATTATTATTTATTAAGTTTTAAAAGGTTGCCATACCACTCACACGTGCAAACCCAATCAATACACATCGGCCCCACATGTCCCAATTCATTTTCCTTAATATCTTCATTCATCTCATCGCAAATAGACCCTAACCTAGAACAATTAGTATCTACTATACACTTTTGCCCCTCTTTTGTTATAAAAATTCTTGGAATATATAAAATTGCAAAAATTATAAACAAAAATATAGCTAATGATAAAAGAAAAATTTTGAAAAATTTCATATCACCCTTTTTTAGTTTTCACCCTTTTTAAGGGTTATTAATATATCCTTTAAAACACGCAAAACTTTAATCATAATGACAGCCATTGCACATATGACAATAAACATTAATAAATCCCACAGGGCGAAAACCCAGAAGACCCAGTTTATGGTTATATTCATAATAAATAATTTAAATTTAATAAACCTTTTTACAATTTAAACATTTTTTTAATCTTATCACAAAAAATCTAATTCTTGAAATCAACATATTTTTCATCTATATATTTAATAAAAGGGCTTATGGTCATAGGTCGGTTGTAATTATCAAAGTTACTATAGCTCAAAAAAATCTTTTCTCTGGCTCGAGTCAAGCTAACATAAAAAAGTCTTTTCTCTTCCTCAATATCCCCTGTCTTGCTTCTAATTGGAAATTTATAATCATTCATTCCAACCACAAAAACATAATCAAATTCCAAACCTTTAACCTGGTGAGGAGTAACAATCGGGATTTCTCCGTCTTCTAGCGCCAAAAAGTCCAGACCCTTATTAAAAGAAGCGTAATTAATAAGCTCACGCAAAACCTCGTCTGCCGACCTGCTTATATCATCTCTCCCTTTAAAAAGTTTAATTAATTGTTCGATAGACTTAAAACGATCCTCCTTCTTCTCGTCTTTATTATAAAAATCTTTTAAGCCTGAATTCTCCCAAATATACTCCAGAGCTTCACTGGGCCTTTTTTCCTTTATTGTTTTGTGCCAAAAATTTATTGAGTTGGCCAATTTGATAAATTTAGGAGAATATTTATTAAAAAGAGTTATTCTTTCCTTATAATCTTTTTCTAGCTTTTCAACTAAAATGCCTAGCAAGCCAACAGTAGCTAAAACATCGTCTTTAGCATCGTGCGTAGCTTGGGCAAGGCCCAATTCTTCAGCCAATGTTGTTAGTTTATAATTCGGCATATCCAATAAACGACGAGACAAATCTAGGGTGTCATAATATTCGTTAAAATTAAATTCCATTCCCCTTCTTCTTCCGTTTTCCTCTATCATAGAAAGATCAAAAATAATATTATGTCCAACTACCACATCGCTACCTATAAAATTTTTAAGATCTTTTAAAACTTTAATTGGATCGTCTCCTTTTTCTTTTAAGAAATCGTCACTTATTCCATGGATTTCTTCTGAAGTGCCAACCAAAATTTCACTTTTAAGAAAAAAGTGAAAATCCTTCCCTGGCTTTCCATTTACAACTTCTACGGCATAAATCTGAATAATATTATCTTTAATAACATTAGTTCCAGTTGTCTCTGTATCCAAGACAACAATTCTTCCACCTTTCCATTTTTTAATAAGATTTTCAAAGGGCTCGTTAAAATTATAGCTCTTAAAACTAAGAAAGTCAGAAACCTTGAGTCCTATAGATGAACCCTTGTCTCTGATATCCTTAATTGTAGCTGGACCAATATTGCGCGCTGGTCTTTTAATCAATCTATAGGCGCTTTCTAAATCAAATTTATTAAATATTATTTTTAAATAAGCATAAATATCTTTAACTTCCTGTTTTCTAAAAAATTCGTATTTATCGACAGTTATATGAAGAATATTTTTCCCGGAAAATATTCCTGATATTTGCTTAATCAAATAATTTGTACGGGATAAAACCGCAATTCTAGATTTCGGATTTTCTTTTCTAATCTCTCTTATATTTGAAATAACCCAACTCACTTCTTCGTTTAAATTATAACCGTTAAAAACTTCTATAGCTTTTTTAGTAGATTTGTTATCAAAATCATATGAATCCAACTTTTTAGTAGAAGAATAATTAAAACTTTTCAAAAAAGACTTAACGGCCAATAAGATATTTTTATTAAAACGATAATTAATATCTAAGCTAAGCTCTTTAAATTCGGGGAAATGATGCTTTACTAGACTTATAATAAAGAAAGGGTCAGAGCCTCTCCAGGTATAAATAGTCTGATCAAGGTCACCTATAAAAGAAACGTTTCTATGAGTCTTGGCCAGCTCTTTTATCACTAAATATTCTGAAAAATGAGTGTCCTGAAACTCGTCAACTTGAATAAATTTATATTGACTAGACCATCTCTTTCTAATTTTCTCATTAGTACACAAAATTTGAACAGTTAAAAAAACTAATTCAGCAAAGTCTAAAGCATTTTGATCTGACAATGATTTAAGATATTCTTTGCCTATTTTTTTAAGACTATCATCAATTTCATAGTCAATCACCTTACAACCTATCTCTTTTTCCAACTTATTAATACGATATTTATATAATTTTTCTAAAATATTATTTAAAACTCTAAAACGATTAAATCCATTATCACCAAAAGAATCATATTCTGGATGTTTTTCTAAAATATTTTCAAGCACCTCGACCCTTTCTTCTTCATCAAAAATAACAAAATCAGTAAAAACACCAACTGCCTTGGCTTCAGTACGAACAAAATAGGCACAAAAACCATGAAAAGTTTTTATGGTTAAATCCCCCAATATTTCCTTATTTTTAATCTTAGCCTTTATTTTATCAAACATTTCTTCAGCAGCTCTGTTAGTAAAAGTAAGACCTAGAATCTCCTTTGGATTCACACCCAATTCAATCGCTTTAATAATCCGCTCTGTTAAAATAGTTGTTTTGCCAGTTCCAACCGGAGCAGATACTAAATAAACTCCAAAAACATTTTCTATTAATTTTTTTTGCGATTTGTTAAAATCCATATCTATTTATAATGAAAGAAATTTATTTTTCTTAATTCTCTTTTTAAATCTTTATAATCTGGAAAGGTTAAAGAAACCAAATTCCAAAAATCCCTTGAATGATTCATTTCTTTTAAATGACAGATTTCATGAACCACTACATAGTCAAGTAATTTTTCTGGTAGGAAGATTAATTTATAATTAAAATTTAAATTGCCCTTTAAAGAGCAGCTCCCCCACCTAGTTTTCTGGTCCTTAATGAAGACACGAGCATAATCAAAACTATATTTCCTACTATAAAAATCAACCTTATTAATTAAAATCTCTCTGGCCTTCTCTTTATTATTAATATAATCACTTCTAGTCTTGTAAAAACAACCTTTATTTTCGTTAAAATCTTTTAATTTAGAATAAATCCAGGACTCTTTTTGTTTTAAAATTTTATCTAAACTTTTAAAATAAAAAAAGGCTGGTAGGGTGACTTTAATTTTTTTGTCGTTTACCACTCTCAAAACTATGTTCCTCGCCCTTTTATTCTTAACAATTTGGCAATCAACCGTCCTATCCTTTATTTTTATTATCTTATTCATATATAGTCTTTAATTTATTTATTATATCACAAAAAAACAAATAAAAAAAAGACTTTTCATCATTTTGATTAAAGTCTTTTTTTAAATAGAGTATTATTTAAATTGTTTCAATAACTTCTTCAAAGAAACTATCGCCACACCAGTTACCTTATCGGCTCCTCCATAATATATATAAAAACTATCCTTAAGAACAGCTCCTCCACAAGGAAAAACAACATTAGAAACAATGCCTTTTTTCTCAAACTCTTTTACTGGTTCAAAAACAGGATAATCAATCCGGCTTTTGACGACTGTAGGGTCTGACAACTCCATAAGAACAGCGCCCAATCTATAAATCATGTCATTTTTTGACACACCGTGACATATCATAAGCCAACCCTTTTTCGTTTTAATAGGTGGTATGTTTAAGCCAACCTTTTCACCATCCCACCTTCCCTTTCTTGGTCTTATTGAGTTAGTATTCTTTAAAATACTTCTATCTTTAAAATCAAGGTCAGGAACTAAACAAACATCGATTGAGCCTCCAACTCTATGATAAATAACATACTGGCCTTTAAACTTTTCTTCTAATATACAAGCATCTTTATCATCAATACCAGGGGGTGATATTAGTATTGGTTTCTCCCAATTCCAATTTTTACTGATAAAATCTTTTTCTTTGATATGAGTCATGGCTACCTGCGGTGGGTTCATCCCATCAAAAGCAGTATAAAGCATATATATTCTATCCCCTATTTTGGTTAAACGAGGGTCCTCACATCCAGAGGCACCTGTTCCTCTTTTTTTAGATTCAAAGTCTTCTCTAGGTGAATAAATCGGCTCTTTTAATCTTTCTTTAATATTCACCCCGTCAGTAGTAGAGGCATATCCAAAATAAGAAGTCTCGTCAGAGGACATGGCTCTATAAATAATATGTATTTTATTCTTCAACTTTATGGCTCCGGGATTAAAAACAGCCATACTTTCCCAGGAATTTTCCTTTATAGGCTCAAGTATCGGGCCCCCGGGAATTCTTTGAAATTTGATCGGCTTAACACTCGGACTTAGGGCATCTTTTATCACTTTATCTAAATCATAACTAGCTGAACAACAATAACTATCAGCTGCTCCATAATATAGTTCTAAATTTTTCTTTTTCAAAAGAGCCCCACTAGGAAAAACAACATTTGAAACCTCGCCTCGAATTTCATAATCCTCCTCCGGACTCAACAAGCTAGATTTTCCTCTTCCTATAATTTTAGTAGGATCTTTTAAATCAAGTAAAACGGTTTCTATTCCAAAAGATGGATTTGGAGAAAAATAATTTTTTATATAAGAATAAAGAACAAGCCAACCCTTCTTTGTTTTTATAGGTGGGGCGCCTGTTTCCACTTGGTCGCTTGGCCTTTTTTGAAGAGGTAGAGCATAGTCATTGATTTCAGACTCCCATTTATCCCAAAACTTTTCATCCCACATGTCACTTTCTTTCTCAAAACTAACTAAACAAACTTTAGAAGGAGGGATGTCCGTATCTATTGTTAGTATTCCCCATATTTTGCCGTTAATTCTTTCTGGAAACAGACTCATAGCCTTAGAATTAAAAGGCGTTACTAATCTCTTCTTTTCTATGGTATTCAAATCTTTAGTTATTGCCACGGCCACTTTTATGCCCTTAGGTATAAAAGGAAAATTTGAAATAGCAGTATAAAAAATATAAAATTTTCCATCTAATTTAGTTATCCTAGGATCTTCACAACCGAACTTCTCCCAATCATATTCTGGAGTTATGAATTGCTGTCTTTCTTTAAAACTAACCCCATCCCTACTAACCGCCTTTCCAATAGTAGAAAGTTTCATATCCACATTATCATAATGAATTTCAGGACTTAAGGCTCTATAAAAAAGATAGGTTGCCCCTTCGTGTTTTATCGGGCACCCATTAAAACTAGCCTCTCCCTCCCAACAACTGCTTGGCCTGGGTGACAGAAGAGGATTATTCGGATTTCTCTTACCTATAATCATATATTAAACTAAGCTAAAGTTGCTTTTTTCATTTTAGGCTTGTTTGAAGAAACCAACTCTTTAACAAAATTATTTAAATTAGAATAAGCAACACAGGAAAATTTATCAGCTCCTCCATAATAGACAAAAAAGTTATCATCCTGAACAGTAGCACCGCAAGGATAAACAACACCTGCCTTATATCCTTCATTTTCATACCATTCAACTGGTTCGATTATTGGCTCGTTAGAACGGCAAATCACTTTAGTTGGGTCTCCTAAATCAAGGAGCATGGCTCCTATCTTATATCGACCAGGGTCTTGCTTGCCAACAGACTGATATATTGTCAACCAGCCGTGCTCGGTCTTAATAGGGGAAGGGCCAACCCCCACCTTTTTGCTATCCCACATCATAGGCCTCGGAGGAATAACAAATTCATTGTTTAAAAATGTTTTACCGTCAAATTCCAGACTATCAACAAAGTCAACTAAAATATTAGGATAAATTCTATGAAAAATAACATATTTACCATCAATTTTTTCTGGTAGGATACAAGCGTTCTTATCAACTACTCCGGGCCTTGAAATTAGAACCGGTTTAGTCCAATTTTTCCACCTATTATTAAGAAAATCATCAACAGCTATTGAGCTAATAGCTACTCTAGGAGGATTAGCCCCATCATAAGCAACATAAGTAAGATAAAGACGGCCTTCTATCTCCACGATTCTAGCATCTTCGCAACCCCCACAACCGCCTCCAGACATATATTGAACTGCTTCTTCTATTTTTACAGGATTTATCCCTCCCTCAAAAGACTCCCTAGCTTTATAGATAGGGCTCCCCAGTCGACCCTCAATATTTACGCCATCAGAACTAACAGAACATCCCACGGAAGACAAAAAGTCAGGTCCCAAGGCTCTATAAAGAATGTAGGTCTTTTTATTTTTTCTAAAAGCAGTGGGGTTAAAGGTTGCGTCTCTTTCCCATTTGTTTTTGGAATCAGGTTCCACAATTGGATTTTTCTTACTCCTTTTCATTTGAAGTGGTTTTTCATCCTCTTCATCCTTTTCTCTTTCATCTTGATACCAAACTTGAGGTAAAAAAACAGAAATAAATTCCCCGTCATCTTTCTGCCAATAAGAAATTAATTTCCCTCTTAGCTTTGTTATTCCCAAGGGTTTTATAGTCTCATCTTTTAATTCGTCAATTTGCCTCCATATGGGGTTTTTACATCTCCATAGCAATTTTTTAGGATCATTCTTACTAAAAAGAGCCACCCCAATTGAATATTTACCCTTTTTATCCAAAGAATAATAAAATAAGGCTATTCCTTCTTTTCTAAAAAAAGCCGCGGCTGGATTAATGATATTATTATCAAAACTACTTTTTCTTGATTTCAGTAAAGACTTTCTGGAGGTGTTCCACTTTTTCAAATTCTCAGAAAAGGCTACTTTTATACTTCTATTTCCGAAATAAAAAATATATTGGTCATCAAATTTAAAATCAGAAACCAAAACTCCTGGCTCTTTTAAATTAAAATAAGGACTAAGCTCCTTCCATTTTAATAAATTATCAGAAACGGCCCCATTCAAGAATTTCTGTCTACCATTAGAACTTTTGTAAATCAAAAAATACTTTTTCTTGTCTATTTTATTAATATTAAAATTATTGCACTGAGAAATATTAAGTTTTCTTTTAAAAATACCTTTTTTATATATATAGCCCTTCTTAAGAGAGGGTAGGAAACTATAACCATTAGAGCTGATCGCCATTTTTAGGGTTGAATCAGAGGTTTTATTTGAATTATAAAAAACAACGCTTTCCCCCTTATCACTAAAAACACCCAAACCTCTTTTGAAAAAATTTTTTCTTTTTTGAGGCATAAAAAAATAAATTATAATAAAAAGCAAATTTTTTACCTATATAAATTATAACAAGAAATTGGAATATAGTCTATAAAAAATTACTTTTTAAATTGATATCCCTTATAAAAATAGATAGATAGTAATTTTTCTTGTTTTATTTTCTTATAAGGCTCCAAACCTGGTAATGGCCAAGCCTCAACTACCACCAAGGCATCGTCTTTTAATTCGCTTGCAAACTTTTTTTCTAACCTTTTGTAGCATTTACTAAGCAAAAAAATAAAAACAACGTCAGCATCTCCTAAATCTTGCTTAAAAAAGTTACGAAATTTAATTTTAACATTTCTATATTTACTAAGATTAAAAGCTTTTCTTATTTTAGCTATAAAATAAGGCAAAAGAGATATCTCAAAACCAATTGCTTTAATTTCTTTATTTTTCTTAGCCAAATCAAAAAGAACGACCCCGTCTCCACAACCCAAATCATATACCACATCTCCTTTTTTAAGAGGAATAATTTTAATCAATGCCTGTCTTTGTTTATTTTTGGTTGGGAGCCAAGGCGCAGCAGAAACGGCCCCGATGGCAAACGTAAGTATTATTAAAAATCCAATAATGTAAAAAAAATAAATCATATGTCTATATATTACATCTTCAAAATAAAACTGGCAATAAGAAATAAAAAAGTGTTATAATAAACACAGTAATTATAATTTTAAAAAATATGTCTATTTTACTTTGGATAATTTTGGCTAGTTTATTAATGAGTCTTTTGTCGCTAATTGGCTTGTTGACACTTTTCTTATCTGAAAAACATTTACAGAAGATAATTCTTCCACTAGTAGCTCTCTCAAGTGGAGCTCTTTTAGGAGGAGGCTTTCTTCATATGATACCAGAAGCTATTGATGAAGGCGGGAATAATTTATTAATTTTTCTATTTGTTTTAGCTGGGTTCTCACTTTTCTTTATGTTGGAACAATTCATTTCCTGGCATCACTGTCACCTAGCTCCCTCTAGACACACTAAACCCGTAACCTATTTAATATTAATTGCCGATGGAGTTCATAATTTTATCGGGGGAATAGCTATTGCTGGTGCTTTTTTAGTTGACATAAGACTAGGTGTGGTTACCTGGATAATAGCAGCTGCTCATGAAATACCGCAAGAACTTGGAGATTTTGGAATTCTAATTCATGGCGGGTGGAGTAAATCTAGAGCTTTGTTTTTTAATTTTCTATCATCTCTAACAATGCTTATTGGGGCTATATTAACTTATTTTTTATCTGATTTTATCAATGTAGTTTATCTACTCCCCTTCGCAGCTGGAAATTTTATCTATATCGCTGCCTCTGACTTAATACCAGAAATAAAACACAACCAAGACATGAAACAAAATTTACTTCATTTTATATTTTTTTTACTAGGAATTGGACTTCTTTTAGGAATTAAATTAATTTTTGCATAAAAAAACGGCCTCTCTTTATTTTGAGAAGCCGAAGTTAAAGGTTAATATTAACAATCAAAAGCTTTAGACCTAAGACAAATCGGTGGCGGCGTATTAATCGCTTTAATAATGCCGACAATAAGATTGGGGTCAAACATTCTCCCTGACTGATTTATTATTTCTTTAATCGCTCTCTTTTTGGAAAAAGCCTTCAGAGAAGGGCTGTCACTCGTAAGCGAAACATAAAAATCGATAGGAGTCACGATCCTAACAATTAAAG
>CAZJRJ010000029.1:0-9442 GCA_964548635.1 uncultured Gammaproteobacteria bacterium
TGTCTCCTAGGAGCCACATCATTACCCATAAGCATATCAAAGATTTTATCTGCTCGAACAGCATCTTCTATTGTTACTCTCTTTACTATTCTATTTTCAGGGTTCATTGTAGTTTCCCATAATTGATCTGGATTCATCTCACCCAAACCCTTATATCTCTGAGTTTTAATATTGCCGATGATTTTTTCAGCAGAAGCTCCTTCTTCATTTTTATCTTCTTCTTTTACTTCCACAATTTTACCACCTAATTCTTTTATAATTTTAACCTTTTCCTCTTCATCATAGGCATATCTGACAGTATTTCCCTTTTTAAGCTGATAAAGAGGTGGCTGAGCTATATAAAGATGGCCTTGGGTAATAAGTGGATTAAAGAATCTAAAAAACAAAGTTAAAAGAAGAGTTCTAATATGGGCCCCATCAACGTCAGCATCTGTCATTATTATTATACGATGATATCTTAATTTTTCTATTTCAAATTGCTCATTTATATTAGTGCCCATAGCAATAACTAAATTCTTAATTTCATTATTAGCAAGCATTTTATCCAATCTAGATCTCTCAACATTTAATATTTTACCTCTAAGGGGTAAAATAGCTTGAAATTTTCTATCTCTCCCTTGCTTGGCTGAACCGCCAGCAGAATCTCCCTCTACTATATAAAGCTCACACTCCTCTGGCTTTCTGCTAGAACAATCAGATAATTTGCCGGGCAAAGTAAGTCCGTCCAAAGCTCCTTTTCGCAAAATTGAGGCCCTGGCTGTTTTAGCAGCCCTTCTAGCCGTAGCTGATAATATACATTTTCCAATAATGGATTCTGATTCCTTCGGATGTTCTTCTAGAAAAATCATAAAACTATCTCCAAAAACTTGTTCTACATAAGTTCTTATCTCAGCATTGCCAAGCTTAGATTTTGTTTGTCCTTCAAATTGAGGATCTGTTAATTTCACACTTATTATAGCAGTTAAACCTTCTCTAACATCTTCTCCGGTAAGATTTTCGTCTTTTTCTTTTAAAAGATTGTGGCTACGAGCATAATTATTTAGGGTTCTGGTTAAAGCAGCTTTAAAACCTGATAAATGAGTGCCTCCTTCAGCAGTATGTATATTATTAGCAAAGGGTAGAGTTGTTTCATTGAATTCATCATTGTATTGGAGGGCAACCTCAACTCTTGATTCGTTAACTTCTTTGTCAATATAAAAACAAGTATCGTGTTTAACAGTTTTGTCCCTATTTAATGATTTTATATATGATTTAATCCCTCCTTCAAAATAAAACTTATAACTTTTTTTACTTCTTTCGGGACGCTCGTCTATAACCTTAATAGTAATACCTTTGGTTAAATATGCTTGTTGGCGCATTCTATCTAAAATTTTACCCCACAAAAATTCAGTATCAGAAAAAATTTCTCCATCTGGTTTAAAAGTTATAACTGTACCTGTTTCCTTAGTTGTTCCTGTTGCTTTTATATTTTTCTTTGGGGCGCCTCTTTTATACTCTTGCTCCCATATTTTGCCTTCTCTATAAATTTCTGCTTTTAAATATTCACTCAAAGCATTAACAACTGAAATTCCCACACCATGGAGCCCCCCAGATACTTTATAGCCACCATCTCCACCAAATTTACCTCCTGCGTGCAATTTTGTTAAAACAGTCTCAAGGGCTGAAAGTCCAGTGCCCGCATGTTTAGCAACTGGAATACCCCTACCATTATCCATAACTTGCACCATATTGTCAGGCAAAAGCTTAACCGTAACCTCGTCAGCATAACCGGCCATAGCCTCATCAATTCCATTATCAACAACCTCCCAAATCAAATGATGAAGACCAGTTGAAGAGGTAGACCCTATATACATACCTGGTCTTTTTCTAACCGGCTCCAAACCTTCTAAAACGGTTATAGAATTGGCTCCATATTTATTATCCTTATCTACTTTTCTATTTGCCATATATCGTTAAAATTTAATAAAATAAAAATCCTTTTATTAATAAAAATCCCTAAAAATAGGGCTATTTATAAACATTAGACTTTAATTAGAATTAATCTTTTTATTATTTTCTTTCTATATTTCTAAATATTTTATCATAAAAAATAACTAATAGCAAGTTTATATTTAACAAAAAAATGGCTTGTTAATACAATAAAAAAATGGTAAAATATTTAAAATACCATTTTATGGATATTTAAATTAATTAATAAAATTTTATTTAAATGGCGTTTAAAAATAAAGAAGAAGAAAAGAAGGGAGAAAAAAAAGAATTTGACTTAAACAAATATCAAGATCCCACCGGAGTAACCATAGAAAAGCTAGAAAGGGCCTTGTGGTTTTTCCAAAATCGTAAAAATTTTAAAAAATCTTTTATAATTTTATTAATATCCCTTTGCGTGATTGTTTGGTCTTATACGTTATTTGGATATGGCAAATATTTAATTATCGGGATGGATAGAGACAAGAAAATGACAGGAGACTTAAGTGAACAAAATATTAATCATAGCGATGTCCTTGCATTTTCACCTAAACAAATAACATTATCTGACTTGGAGATAATCAGAGAAAATGACAAGTATGATCTGATTATTAAAATCATAAACCCGAATAACTACCATGTTGGATATTTTGATTACTGTTTTACATCCAACGGAGATGAAATAAGATGTGGAGAAAATTTTATTCTACCTGGAGATGAAAAATATATAACAGAATTGTCCAATGAAATAAAAGGTGGGGGAGGACAAATAAACTTTGAAATAAAAAACTTCACCTGGAAAAAAATAGATCGTCATGAGATAAACAATTGGGGTAATTTTGAGAATGAAAGAATAAATTTTGAGATAAAAAACGCCGAAATAACCCCCCCTCAAAAGTCAAAATTATCTGAAGAAATAAATTTATCAAACCTAAGTTTTTCTGTTACTAATAATTCGGCCTTTGGTTATTACGCGGTGCCTTTTAATATTTTATTAATAAATAATAATAAAATCGTAGCTATTAATAAGTTCTCAGTCTATAATTTTAAATCTAAAAACGAAAGAAATATAGACATAACCTGGTCTAACCTTAATTTCATAAGTGGAAGTATAAAAATAATACCCGAGGTTGACATAAGCTCAAAAGATGTTTATATGAATCTAGAGGGATCATCTGGCGAAATTGACGCTCGTGATGCACCTATTAAATAAAAACCTTTGGAATGATAAAAAAAATATTTTTATATTTTAAAAATCTTGATTGGTCTTTGTTTTTATCAATTTTTCTATTAAGTTGTTTTGGTCTTATTGAAATATACAGCATTGCGCTTGGTAAAGACATGTCAAACTTAATCAATTTTCGTAAACAAATATTCTTCATAATAATAGGCTTGAGTATTTTTTTTATTTTTATTTTTATTGACTACCGTTTTTTAAGAGATTTTTCTTACTATTTCTATATATTTGGGATATTATTATTAATATCTGTATTGATTTTGGGGATAACAGTAAAAGGTACTACTGGTTGGTTTGAATTTAAATTTTTTAGCATACAACCAGTTGAGTTTGTAAAAATTATCACTATTTTATTTTTAACTCGTTTCTTTGCTATGCAAAAAAAAGAATTTAGATCATTGAAACAGTTAATAATTTCTGGCCTGGGTGTTTTTCTACTATTTATTCTAGTCATCCTGCAACCTGATTTTGGGTCAGCCATGATACTCCTTTCCATTTGGTTATCAACCATATTCTTTGTTGGTTTTAATAAAAAATATTTTTTTATATTAGGTATAATTTTTATTTTTGGCACTGGATTAGTTTGGAATTTTTATTTTAAAGATTATCAAAAAGAAAGAATTAAAACTTTCCTAAATCCAGAAATAAGTTCCCTGGATCAGGGATACAATGTATCACAAGCAATAATAGCAGTTGGATCAGGCGGGGTAATGGGTAGGGGGGTTGGTTTTGGCTCTCAGTCCCAACTCAAATTTCTTCCAGAAGCTCAAAATGACTTTATTTTTGCTGTTATTTCAGAGGAATTAGGTTTTATCGGAGTATTTTTAGTTTTGTCATTCTTTGCAGTATTCTTCTATAGATGTTTAATAAATCTGAAAAATTTTAAGGATGATTTTGCTATTTTTTTTGTTTTAGGGGTAGTGGGCTTGATTTTTATTCAAATGTTTATTAATATTAGTATGAATATTGGAATATTCCCAGTTGTTGGAATACCACTACCTTTTATAAGTTACGGGGGGAGTGCTTTGATTTCAAACTTTATTTTAATGGGGATTGTAGAAAATATTATAATACAATCAAAAATTAATTACTTAAACAAATAAATAAACAATAAGAAGTTAGTTTGTTGTTTATTTTTTATATTTTTATGGCAAATGTAAAACTAAATGCTGAAATTAGAGAGGCAAAAAAAACAGGACAATTAAGAGAAGACGGATTTGTTCCGGCTGTTCTATATGGTCCAGAAACAAAAGAGAATAAAAATTTGAAAATTAAAAAAGGGGAACTCGAAAAAGCTCATAAACAAGCGGGGGAATATAGTTTAATTGATTTAAAAATCGGAAAGGAAGAACCTGTAAAAATCTTAATAAAAGATATTCAAAGAGATCCTATACAAGACGATTTTATTCATGTTGACTTTTATCAAGTGAATATGAGTGAAAAAATTACAACTGAAATTCCACTTAATTTTATCAACGAATCTAAGGCAATTAAAGAATTAGGAGGATTTTTGGTTAAAAATTTATATGAAATTGAAGTGGAGTGTTATCCTGGTGATCTTGTAGATGAAATTGAAGTGGATATATCAAAACTTGAAACATTTGAAGATTATATAAGAATAAAAGATTTAGAAATTCCTAAAGGTATAGAATTCACAGGCGAGGAGGAAGATATGGTTGTTAATGTTACACCTCCCGAAGAAGAAAAAGAAGAAACAAAAGAGGAAATACCTAGTGAAGAAGGGGAAGGAGAAGATGATAACAAGGAAGGGGAAGGAGAAGAAAAAAGTGAAGAGAAAAAAGATTCTAAAGACGAGAAACAAGAAAAAAAATAAGGAGGGTGAAAAAATCTCTTTCATGAAAAAAATCTCATTAAAAAAAATTAGAGATAATTATAAAATTTGGAAATTATTATTTTATTTTATTCTCCCTATATTTATAGTTATTTTTGTTATTCTCTTATCATTGTTAAATAAGTATCACAATAATGCTAGCGAGACAGATAATTCAATAAATACTTTTAACGAAGAGAAATCAGAAGAAGACTATTGTGACAATTGCGTCAGAGGGCTCCTGGACGGAGTTTTAACCGAGGCCTCTAAATCAAATCCCTATCCCGTGGCTGTCGTGATTGATAATCATATTGATGCCAGGCCTCCCGTAGGCCTCTCTAGAGCTAAATTAGTCTATGAAACTGAAGCTGAGGGTAACATAACCAGATACCTAGCCTTCTTTGATGTTAATGACAATATCGACGAGATGGGCCCCATAAGAAGTGCTAGGCCTTATTTTGTTGATTGGACTGAGGGTTTGTCGGCTCTCTTAGTGCATTGTGGAGGAAGTCCCTCGGCTCTAGCTAAAATCATAAAAGAAAATATTAACAATCTTAATGAATTTTATCAAACTAACTATTTCTGGAGATCTAGTGACAATTTTGCCCCTCATAATATTTTTACCTCCACTGAAAAACTAAAAGAATATCTTGAAAAGTTAGATTTAACAAATGGCAATTTTGATAGTTGGAAATTTAAAAAAGAAGGACATAAGGGAGGAGAAATAAATAAATTTAAAAATATAAAAATAGATTTCAAGAATCGAGGCTATGAAGTATATTGGCAATACGACGAAGACAACAACCTATACAAACGCTTCTTAAACAACGAGGTGCACAAAGATGCCGAGGATAATGAAATAACTGCTAAAAACTTAATTATTCAATATACGTCTTTTGAGGTCGTGGATAGTAAATTAAGGTTAAACATAAAAACTAAGGGTAGGGGAGATAGCGTTATATGCCAAGACGGGATATGTTCTAAAACTATTTGGAAAAAGAATGATTCTAAAAACAGAACTAAATACTATAATCTTTCTGGGGAGGAATTTTATTTTAATCCAGGCACAACCTGGATAGAAGTCGTTAATGAAAAATATAAATTAGACAGTATTTATAGTCAAATAAATTAATCAAATAAATGAAATATTACAAATCGATTTAGTCCAGCTAAATCTTTTTTTATTTTTATAGAACTCTCATCAAGCTTAAACTTTTTTATAATTAAATTCTTTAATAAAACATCTTGAGAAGAATCAATTTCACAAATAATATAAAATTTAAATTTTAACTCATTTTTTATATCATTTATTTGATCAAAAAGCTTTTTATAGTGTCTCATCCCTGATTCTTTGCTTATTAAGGCCCTTTTAGGTTCGTTTTTTATAGAGAGGGATTCCTTATATTGCTGTTTTGTGAGATAGGGCAAGTTCGCTGTTATTATATTATATTCTTGGGGCTTGTCCTTATTTTTTAATAAATATTTTAATAAATTTGATTTAATAAATTTGATGTCTTTAAAGTTATTTTCCTCAGAATTTTCCTCAGCTACTTTTAAAGTTTTTCTATATCTATCAATTCCATAAAAATTAAAATTATTATAATTTTTAAAAAGGTCTTTTAAGGATATAATTATACATCCACTTCCGGTCCCCACATCAATAAAATTAACTTTTTTATTTTTAAATCTAAGACCTAAATCTCTCGCCTCATCTACTAAAATCTCTGTCTCGGGCCGGGGGATTAAAGTGTTTTTAGTTACTTTAAAATCTAGGTTATAGAAACTTTTTTTACCTAAAATATAAGCCAAAGGTTTTCCTTTGGCTCTTTTCTTAACTAATTTAAAAACTTTTTTAACCTGACCTCCGTCTATTTCATTTTCTGGATAAACATGAATATATTCTCTTTCTTTTTCTAAAACATGGGCGATTAAGAGTTCGGAGTCTAATTGCGAGGTTTTAATATCAAAATCTTCCAGAATTATTCTACTCTTTTTAATAATATCAATTATCTTCATTTTTTTTTGCTTTGCTAAATTTTTGTAAAAATTCAATAATTTCATCCAGATTACCAGCTAAAACATGTTGTATATTATTCCAAGATTTTTTTATCCTATGATCAGTTATTCTATCTTGCGGAAAATTGTAAGTTCTTATTTTCTCGCTTCTGTCTCCTGTGCCAACTTGGCTATTTCTCGCTTCCGTCTCATTTTCTCTATTTTCTTCTTCAATTTTAGCCAAAATACGAGCTTTTAACATTTTCATAGCCCGCTCCTTGTTTTGTTGTTGAGATTTTTCATCTTGACATTGAGCTATCACACCAGTGGGAACATGAGTAATTCTAACAGCAGAATTACTAGTATTAACACTTTGTCCTCCAGGACCCGAAGCCGAATAAGTGTCTATTCGTAAATCGTTCTCTTGTATATTAACTTCTACATCTTCTGCTTCTGGCAGAATTGCAACAGTAGCCGCTGAAGTATGGACACGACCACTCTTTTCTGTTTCAGGCACTCTTTGAACCCGATGAGTTCCTCCTTCAAATTTTAAATATTTATAAACATTTTCACCCTTTATCATCATAACAACCTCTTTATATCCACCTATTTCTGTATTATTAGAACTTAACATTTCCATTTTCCAAGCTCTTTTTTCAGCATATCTAGAATACATGCGAAATAATTCACCAGCAAAAAGAGCAGATTCATCTCCTCCAGTACCAGCTCTTACCTCTATAATCACATCCTTTTTATTGCTTGGGTCTTCTGGATTTAACTCTTCTTCAATATATTCTTCTAATTCTTCTTTTTCTTTTTCAAGCTCAACAATTTCTTCTCCAGCAATATCTTTAATTTCTTGGTCACTTTCTTCGTCATCCAACATCTTATTATTTTCATCTATATTTTTAATAACCCTCTCTAATAATTCAACTTTTTCTAATATTTTTTTATAAAAAGAATGCTCCTTGGAAATCTTTGATAAGTTTACAGGATTATTAACTATTTTAGGATCATATAAATCCTTTTCCAATTTCTTAAAATTTTCTTTTATTTTATCATACATAAAACAAAATCAATAAAAAACGGCTATTCCTTAAAGTAAACAACCGTTTAATTATATAATGAGTTATTTTTTGTTTTTTTCTTCTTTTTCTGCCTGTTTTTTAACCTGGGCTTCTTTCTTTACCTTTTTACCTTTTCTGGTTTTGGAAATTTCTTTTTGAGCATCAACCTTAGCTTGAAACTTCTCTACTCTTTGAGCAGTATCTACTAATTTTTGTTTTCCAGTATAAAAAGGATGGCAATTAGAACAAATTTCCACCTTTATTTCTTCTTTAGTAGAACCAGTAACAAAAGTATTACCACAAACACATGTGGCCTTTACTTTATCATAGTAATTTGGGTGAGTATCCTTTTTCATAGTTATAAATTTTATTATTTTAATTTAAAAAAACATTAGCACAAATAAAAAAAATAATCAAGAGATTGTGACTTATAAATAGAGTAACTTGAATTATATTAAGACTTTAATTTTATTGCTGAAATTTATATAATAATGTTATACTGGTTATAATATTTATTTATATAAAAAATAAGCATGTCTGAGAAGATTAATAATATTGCTAAGAATACTTCTTATTTGACCTTTGCTCTGATTTTGCAAAAAGTAATATCTTTTACTTATTTTACTCTTTTGGCAAGAAATTTAGGAGCGGAAAATCTAGGTAAATATTATTTTGCCATTTCTTTTGTTACCATATTTGGGGTCTTTATAGATTTGGGGCTAGTGAACGTTTTAACCAGAGAAATAGCAAAAAGAAAGGACGAGGCTGGAAAATTACTAGGCAGTGTTGTGACCATAAAGCTACCCCTTGCCATTATAGCCCTGATAAGTGTAGTTTTTACAATTAATATATTAAATTATCCTTCTCTAACTAAAAATCTAGTTTATCTAGTCAGCATATGCATGATAGCGGATTCATTCACTAATACTTTTTTTGCTGTAGCCAGAGGCTTTCATAATTTGTTATTTGAGAGCATTAGCTCTGTCCTTTTTCAATTAATAGTTATGGTTCTGGGTTTAAGCGCTGTCTATATGGGAATGAATTTAATTTGGATAATGGGCGCTATGGTTATAGCCAGTATCTTCAATTTTTCATATTCATCAATAATAATATGGAAGAAAATTAAAGTTAAAATCAAACCCAACCTTGATAAACCCTTAATTAAGGCGGTTATTAGTCTGGCTATACCTTTTGGATTATTTGCTCTTTTTCAGCGTTTTTATATGTATTTTGACAGTGTTCTTTTGTCAATTATGGCAGGGGATTAATATGTTGGTAACTATCAGATTGCTTTTAAAATTGTTTTTGCGCTTCAATTTTTACCCATGGCCTTTATTGCCTCTCTTT
>CAZJRJ010000030.1:0-9419 GCA_964548635.1 uncultured Gammaproteobacteria bacterium
CTATATTTTTTCATGTTTGTCCTCAATAGTGTCAACTATAACATGGTCGAGTGCAGTGTATTGACAAAAAATTTATAATAACATAAAGTTAAAAACTTACCGACCGGTAAGTAAAAATAAATTTAAAAAGTATGTTTAATAAAATCAAAAAAAATACTTACGAAAAAATATTAAGAGCAGCTCAGGATCTAATAATAAAAAATCCCTATCACACTGTTTCCTTAAGTATGATTGCTAAAAAAGCAGGGGTAACAAAAGCCGCTCTTTATTATTATTTTAGAAATAAAGAAGAGCTCTTCCTTGAAATTTTTAAAAAGATGGCTGAAAGCTTTAAAGAAGAGTTAAACAAAAACATAAAAGAAGAGCTCCCTCCTCAAGAAAATCTTAAAAATTTTATAGTAACTTACATTAATTTTTTCTTTATCAAAAAGAACTTAATTCAAATATTAATTCAAAAGGTTTCAAAAAGTAATAAAAAAATCTGTTCAAGACTCAAGGGTACTAGGGAAGATATTATAAGTAAACTGGAAAAAATAATGGATAAAATATTAAAAGACGACAAAAGAAAAGAGGAAGTTTCTTCCAGAATGGCTGCTATGATGATTTTGGGAATGCTTGGAACCTTTTTCATAAAACATGCTTATGATAAAAAAACTGAAATTTCCCCAGAAAAAATAGCTAATAAAATAATTAACTTTTTAAATTTTAAATAAATAAAAATATGAATCTAAAAAACAAAAAAGTCCTAATTCCGTCTGCAATAATTTTAATCTTCCTAGCTTTAATTGCTTGGAGGATTGCACAGATGGGAGGAAAAAATACTACGGAAGAAACAATAATTCCGACCGTAGAAGTTGTAAAGCTTACAGACTTCCAAGAAAAAAACTCAAATATAAGCTCCATAGGCAAAGTTGAGGCTTTACAAGAAGTAACACTTAGTGCTCAAATGTCAGCTGAAATCAAAAGATTAAATGTTAAAATTGGAGACAAGGTTGAAAAGGGTCAAATATTATTAGAGCTTGACAGTTCTTCATTAAATTCAGAGCTAAGAAGAGCCATTGCCACAATAGAAAGACTAGAGAGCGGGTTAGTTCAACAAGAAGCCGGAGCTACCAAAGAACAAATAGAACAAGCCAAAAGCGTAGTTGAACAGGCTCAGGCAGGACTAGAGCAAACTCAAGCCTCTTTGGAGCAGACTCAAACTAATAGTCAAGCTTTAATTAAAAACGCGGAAATAGGCGTGGAATTGGCTAAAGCATCCCTAGAAAACAACGCTACATCCAGCGAACAAACTCTTGAGAATGCTTATGATACTTTAAAATTAACTGCCTCAAACATCCTCTCAACAATCAAAACTGCCCTAACAGCCGCAGGAGATATTTTAGGAAAATCTCCAGGAAGCGAAAGAGCCAATGATGCCTATGAAAATTATTTAGGAGTTAAAGATATATCCAGTATATCAAAAGCTAATATCGAATTTGATCAAACTAAAGCTAAATATGAAAAAGCTCTTAATTACAGAAATAACTTAGGAAAAACTATTAGTTTGGAAGAAGGAGAAATACTGGAAGAGTTAGTTAGCTCTGCCCTTCTTGCCATGGACGAATCGCTTAGTTCTATGAGAGGACTTCTTGATAACTCAATAACTGGCACTTCCCTACCTCAAAGTTCAGCAACAGAAAATTCTCTTGATGGATTAAAACAAAAAATTAATACTCAAGTCTCCTACATAAATCAGGAGCAACAAAGCCTTCAGATACAAAAACAAGCTGTTCTTAATATAAAAATAGTAATCGAAGGAAGCGGCGAACAAAATTCGCTAAATTATCAAAAAGCTCTTCAAACATTGGAAGACTCTAAAAAACAGGCGGAAGCCAATCTTAAAACAGCTCAAAAAGGAGTTGAGACACAACAGAAGGGCCTAGAAAGAGCACAAAGCGCCTACAATGAAGTCATCGCTCCTCCAAGGGAAATAGATCTATCTTCAACCAAAGCCGGCATTAGAGAAGCTGAGGCAAGTCGTGATTTAGTTTTAAACAGATTAGAAAAAACTTATATTAAAGCTCCCTTTAAAGGTGAGGTGGCTTCTGTATTTATGAAAGAAAATGATTTTATAAATACTGGGGATCCAGCAGTCTCACTTGTAAATAAAGACGGACTACAAATAAAATCTTATATAAATTCTAAAGATGTAAAATTAATAAATGAAGAATCAAAGGCTATAATTGAAGAAGATATTGAAGGTATGGTTTCCAGAATTTCACCAAAAGTAGATCCAGAAACCAAAAAAATAGAAGTTATAACTGCAGTGACAGGAGAAGACAGCTCTCTTATAATCGGAGAATTTGTAGAAATAAAATTTAAAATAGAAGACAGTATAGAAGACCAAAATATTTTCTTTCTACCTTTTCAAGCTATAAAAAACAAAACCGATGGAAGTTTTATATTTACCGTAAGTAATGAAAATAAAATAGAAGCACACAAAGTAGAACTAGGTAGAGTTATCAACAATCTTACAGAAGTCAAAAACGGCCTCTCTCCTGAAACAGAAGTGATAATAAATGTCAGAGGTCTAAATGAAGATGATAAAATAAAAATAAAAGAATAAATATGTCCATAAAAAAGAAAACTTTTTGGGAATTTTTTATAAATAATAGAAAATTCGTCTTTGTATTAACATTGGCCATTATAGTTTTGGGCCTTGTTTCAATTATTTTTATACCTAAAGAATCTGCTCCTCAAGTAGACTTCCCTATAGTAACTATCTCAACCCCCTATCCTGGGGCCAATCCAGAAGATGTAGAAAAACTAGTAACCAATATAATTGAAGATGAAGTTCTGGGACTAAGTGATATAAAACAAGTAGACTCTCAGTCCTACGAAGGTTTTTCTGCAATAACAATGGAGTTTAATATAGGAGTAGACAAGGACAAAAAGGTAAACGATGTCAAAGATGCTGTTTCGAGGGCAGAGAATGACTTGCCTGGCGACGCCAACGAACCACAAGTTACAAACGTAAGTATCTCAGAGATATTTCCTGTTCTTCGCTTTTCTCTAAGTGGTCCGTATGACGTTAACCAGCTGAAAGAATTGGCCGAAGACTTAAAAGAAGAATTAAAAAGAATACAAAACGTCTCTCAGGTTGAAATCAATGGAGGTCAAGAAAGAGAATTTAAAGTTTTAGTAAACAAATCATCCCTAGATAATTATAATTTAGAAATTACAAATATAACCAATGCTATTAGTGAAGCTAATTCTGACATACCAGTCGGATCTATTGAAACTGGGAATGAAAATTATACAGTAAATTTAAAAGGGCAAATAAAAGATATAGAGGAAATAAAAAATATACCCATAATCTCTTACAAGGATAGTGTTGTTTATATCAAAGATGTGGCCGATGTTATAGATTCTTTTACAAAAAAAACATCTGTTTCCAGAGTAAGCATAGGAGGATCGGAGTCGTTGCCAGCAGTCTCTATGACAGTAATTAAAGGTACCGAAGGTAATATTTTAACAATAGTTGACAGAGCCTTGGCAAAAATAGAAAAAGCAAAAGAAGATATTTTTCCAGAAAACATAAAGGTTGAAATAATTGACGACCAAGCAAAAACAATTAGAGATGATATAGGGAGCCTGGTGAATAACGGTATTCAAACAATGATTATTATTTTAGTCCTACTTTTGATATTTGTAGGCTGGAGAGAGGCAGTACTATCGGCCGTGGCTGTTCCTATAACTTTTTTAATGAGTTTTATAATTCTAAATTATATTGGATATACTCTTAATTTTCTTACTCTTTTCGCCCTGATTTTATCTTTAGGAATTTTAGTTGATAGTATAATAGTTATCACTGAAGGAATGAATAGAAAAATGAGAGAGGGCTTAGACGCCAAAGAAGCAGCCATAGTTACAGTTAGGGAATATAATCTTCCCCTAATAGCTGGAACATTAACAACTGTTTTTGCTTTTCTACCCATGCTTTTAACCTCTGGTATTATTGGAGAATTTATTAAATCCCTACCTGTAACAGTAACCTTAACTTTGCTCGCAGCCATGTTTGTAGCACTGGGACTTCTAACAAGTTTGAGTGTGCGTTGGATGGACGGATGCAAAAAGAAAAGGGGCGATTCCTTTCAAAAAAAGATGAACAGAAGGTCATGGTTAAATGAAAAGATAGTCCCCTATTATGAAGAAATTCTAAATTCTTTCTTAAATTCCAAAAGAAAAAGAAGGTTACTAACAGTAATTTTATCTATACTTTTTGTCGCTGCTATGCTTTTGCCAATTCAAGGAATATTAAAACAAGATTTATTTCCAGAAGAAGATCAAAGTTATTTTGCTATAAATATAAAAGAACCAATAGGCACTCCCCTAGAAAAAACCTCCCAGGAAACTAAAAAAATAGAGAAATTATTTATAGGTGATGAAAGAATAAAATCTTTTCAAGTTAATATAGGCTCAGAATTTAACACTTATATATCAAGCAGTTTAGGAAATGAAAATGTTGCTAATATTATAGTAAATCTAGCAGAAAATAGAGATGAAGATAGTTTTGAAATTGCTGAAGAATATAGAGGAAAAATAGCTCAATTAAATATGTTTCCGACTAAGATAAACGTAGTTCAATTAACCTCAGGACCCCCATCAGGTGCTCCTATAACTATAAATATAACTGGAAATTCCCTAGACAGATTAGATGAATTAAGCGAACAAATTAAAAAAATAGTTGATCAAACATCCGGAACCACCAATGTGGATATAAGCAAAGAAGAAGCTAATGGACAATTCTCTATTTATATTGATAGAGCAAAAGCTAAAATCTACGGCGTTTCAACCCAGCAAATTGCCGGAATCTTACGCAATGCTGTTAGTGGAAGAGAAGCAACCGTAGTGAGAACAGGTCAAGATGATACAGAAGTTTTAGTTAAATATAATCTAGGTGAAAAAGGCAGTGAAGAAGATCAAATTGATCTAAGTACTATAAATTCATTAACCATAGCAACTCCTCAAGGCGATATACCACTAAATACATTCACTTCTAGTAAACTTGAAAACAAAAGAGCCTCCATAGAACACTTAGACGGAGAAAGAATTATTAAAGTAATATCTGATACTAAAAATAAATTTTCACCAGTAGATTTAACTAATACAATCGAAACAGAAGTTAATAAAATAAGCTTACCGGCTGGATATCAAGTTGGTTATGGAGGAGAAAAAGAAGACATTGATCAATCATTAAATGATATGATGAAAGCTTTAATACTAGGTGTGTTCGGAATTGCCATGATTATGGTTTTACAATTTAAATCTTTCCGTCAACCACTCTTTATTCTAATGGCTATACCATTATCAGTAATCGGCATATTCCCAGGGCTTGTAATAATGGGGCAACCATTATCTTTCCCTGGAATTATTGGAATCGTAGCTCTGGCGGGGATAGTAGTTAACAATGCCATTCTCTTGATTGATGCAACTAATAATCAAAGGCTTTCAGGAAAAGATAAAAAAGAAGCAATAATAACAGCGGCTAAAATAAGATTTCAACCCATACTTCTAACAACTACCACCACGGTGCTCGGAATGATTCCTTTGACCCTATCTAACCCTACTTGGTCCCCTATTGCCTACTCTATTATATTTGGTTTAACTTTTTCTTCAGTTTTAACCCTTTTAGTAATACCTCTCCTTTATTATTCTTTTGGAGAAGAAAAATTAGAAGGAATGGAAGATTGTTAATCTTCCTAGGGAAAATTCTTCCGGCTTGATAAATAAAAAAAAATCCTATAGTATAGATTTAATATGAATAAACAGAAAAAGGAAATAATCGAAAGAATGCCTCCTCAAAACATTGAGGCCGAACAATCTCTTCTGAGTTGTATTTTAATTGATAAAGACGCTATCACTAGAGTCGTGGATATAGTATTTGAAAATGACTTCTATAGCGATAAACATGCCACCATTTATAAAACAATGAGAGATTTATACGCTCGCAACGAAGCCATTGACATCTTAACACTTTCCAATAGATTAAATGAGATTAAAGAACTTGAAAAAATTGGAGGAAGATCTTATTTAGCGCAATTATCCTCTTTTGTAGTAACTGCTTCAAATATTAAAAATTATGCTAAAATAATACAAAATAAAGCCACGCTCAGAAGACTGCAAAAAGCAGCTAGTGAAATCACCGAACTTAGCTATAAAGAAGATGAAGATGTAGATGATATTTTAGACAAAACTGAAAAAAAGATACTTAGTGTTTCGCAAAAATATACCAAAAATATATTTTTACCAATAAAGAACCTTTTATCAGATGCTTTTAGTCGTATAGATGAATTACATAAACAAAGTGGAAAATTAAGAGGTCTATCAACTGGCTTTGTAGACTTGGACAATTTACTAGGTGGTCTTCAAAAATCAGATTTAATTATTCTAGCAGCCAGACCAAGTGTGGGAAAAACATCATTGGCCCTTGATATAGCGAGAAAAGCCGCTTTAAAATCCAAGGAAGGCGTAGGATTATTTTCTCTTGAAATGAGCAAAGAACAACTAGTAGACAGGATGCTTTGCGCTCAATCTAATGTTAGTCTCTGGAAAATGAGAACTGGAAAATTATCAGACAAGGAAGAAGATGATGATTTTTCCAGAATTGGTGAAGGCATGGGGCAACTTTCAGAAGCCCCTATTTATATCGACGACTCAGCCACTTCTTCTATTATAGATATTAGAGCCAAGGCTAGAAGATTGCAGATGGAAAAAGGTTTAGGTTTAATCGTTATAGACTATCTTCAACTAATGGAAGGAAGAGGCACATATGCTGGCAATAGGGTTCAAGAGGTAGCTGAAATTAGTAGAGGTTTAAAAGGTATCGCCCGAGAATTAGATATTCCAGTCTTAGCCCTTTCTCAGCTGTCCAGGGCCGTTGAGTTAACCAAGCCCGCCATTCCTAAATTAGCCCATTTAAGGGAGTCTGGTTCTATTGAACAAGATGCTGATGTAGTTATGTTTATTTATCGTAAAGCGACTGATAGAAATTACAACCCCGATGAACTACCAGAAGAACAAAAAAATTGGACTGAAATCTATGTAGCCAAGCACAGAAACGGACCAACCGGTAAAGCTGATTTATTTTTTGACGAAAAAACTGTTAGTTTTAGAAATATGGAAAAAATGAACTTTGATGATGGACCACCAGATTTTTAAATAAAATAATAAATTAATTATAATTAAATAAATTTTATGTTCAGTAAACTAAAACAATACAAAGATCTACGATCACAAGCAAAAACAATGCAAGACGCTTTATCAGGAGAAAGCGTAACTGTTGAAAAAAAAGGAGTTAAAATAATTATGGATGGAAATATGAAAGTTAAGTCTGTTAAAATAGAAGAAAATACAGACAAAAAAACCATAGAAGAAGCTTCTATGGAATGCTTCAATGAAGCTATTAAAAAAACTCAAAAGATAATGGCTCAAAAAATGCAAGAAATGGGAGGCTTTCCTGGAATGGGCGCCCAATAAATCAAATATTAAATTTATAAAAAATAAAATTATTTTATTTTTTAGTTTGAAAAAAAATGGAATACCCGCGCCATATTCAAAAATTAATAGAGCATTTTTCCGGGCTGCCAACAGTCGGACCTAAAACAGCTGAGCGTTATGTTTTTTATTTATTAAAACAACCCTCAGAAAAACTCAATAATTTCTCTGAAAATTTAAAAAATTTAAGAAAGGACTTAAAAATATGTCAAACTTGTTTTTCTATATCAGAAAATAACCCTTGCCCAATTTGCTCCGACCCCTCCCGAGACGAAAAACTAATCTGCGTAGTTAGTAATGTTCAAGATTTAATAAATATAGAGAATATTGGAAAGTATAAAGGCCTCTATCATGTGCTAGGAGGATACATAGATACTGTTGAGAATGTAGGACCAGAAAAACTAACAATAAAATACCTAATAAAAAGGGTAGAAAAAAAATTACCTAAAGAAATAGTGTTAGCCCTAAACCCAACCTTTGAGGGCGAAACTACGTCCAAATACATAGTTCAAGTCTTAAAAAAATATAATATTAAAATTACTCGTCTGGCCAGAGGACTTCCGACTGGCTCTAATCTAGAATACGCCGACGCCATGACCATAGTAAACGCCTTTGAAAACAGAAATGAAATCAAATAAAAAAATATCGACCTCTAGGGTCGATATTTTTTTTATTTTATAGAAGTTATTTCTACTCTAGTATAATTCTGCCTATGTCCAAAATTCTTATGATATCTGATTTTGTTTTTATATTTAGTTGAATTAGTCTTTTTTCCCTTCTCTTCTCCTAAAATTTTTGCTTCAGTATTTTCTCCCAAAGATGGTTGACCGATATTTAAATCTGAGCCATCTTCCTTAGAAGTTAATAAAGTATCAAACTTTATACTACTTCCTTCTTTTTTATCAAGTTTTTCTATAAGCAAAACCTGGCCCTCATGAACCTTATATTGTTTTCCGCCTGTTTTTATAACTGCTATCTTGATCATATTTATATATTTAAAATGTAATTAAAAAACCGCGTCTAAATTTGGGCGATTTTCGATACTGAAATTATACCTAAATTTAAAAATATGTCAACAATTCAAGTCAAAATCCTTATTTTAATTCCCAAAACACCGTATTTCTGCTCTTGTTCTTTTAAATAAATTTTATAAATATTATCAAGTAAATCATTAAATGGACAGTCCTCAGGATATCCATAGTATTCTCCTCCAAAATCATTTAACAAATCTTTAAAAGTTTCATATCTTAAAAGATCAACAATTTCAACCTTTGTTTTATTTTCTAAATTTGAAAACTGAGAAAACTCAATAGTATCCCCCACTCTTAGTTTTTGGCGCTTTTCATCAAAAAGACGAATCTCAATTGTCTTTTTCCCAGACAAGATTCTCTTAAAAGGGTCTTTTAAAAGCTTCATTTTATATTCCATAAAAATAAAAATTATAAGCTAATTTTAACATATTTAAACATTTTTATAAACTAATATAAAAAAATACCTTTACAAATAAGCATTTTTATGCTAAAAAGTTAATAAGTTGTAAATCAACACCCAAAAAGGAGGGAACATGAACAACGTGAACAAGAAAAAAAGAGTTTTTTTTGTTACAGGCAGGAACTTAAGAGGAGACGTTATAAGGGGTGACTTCTTCTCAAGAAAAATTTTAAGAGAAATCTTGCAAAACTTCGGATTCATTCCACCAACACATTTACCAAGAATTTTTTACACCAAAGAATGGTTGGAAGACATGTTAGCCGTAGCCAACGAAGACAAATTAATCGAAATTTTTCATCTTGCAGATGAGTTTGATATCGACGTCGATATCTCAAAAGCGAGATGGAAAAAATGAAAAACTCTTAAAATCAAAACCCGGGAATTGAAAA
>CAZJRJ010000031.1:0-9191 GCA_964548635.1 uncultured Gammaproteobacteria bacterium
ATTTGTTTTGGGGGGGCCTCCTGCCGACACAGGTCTTACTGGAAGAAAAATAATCGTGGATACTTATGGAGGTGTGGGAGCTCATGGTGGAGGATGTTTTTCTGGAAAAGATGTAACTAAGGTAGATAGGAGCGGTGCTTATATGGCTAGATATGTAGCTAAAAATATAGTTGCATCTACTTTGGCCAATAAGTGTCAACTTCAAGTTGCTTACGCTATAGGCGTGGTTGATCCAATTGGAATTTATATAGATACTTTTGGGACAAACAAAATACCAGAAGACGAAATCACTAAGCTGGTAGAAAAACATTTTGATTTTAGACCCAAAGCAATTATAGAAAAATTAAATTTAAGAAGACCAATATACGCTAAGACTGCTGCTTATGGACATTTTGGTAGAAATGATAAAGATTTTACTTGGGAAAAAACTGACAAGGCTAAGATTTTAAAGAAAGAAGCAGGAATTTAAATATGTAATACGAAATAGAACGGTTTATGACAAAAATAATGTGTTTTGGCACTTTCGATAATCTACACCCAGGTCATTTGTTTTATTTAAAAGAAGCTAGGAAATTGGGAGATTATTTAGTGGTGGTTATTGCAAGGGATGATAATGTTAAAAAAATAAAAGGTAGACATTCTCAGGAAAGTGAAGATGAGAGATTTTTAAAAGTGCAAAAAAGTAATATTGCAGAGAGGGTTGTTTTGGGTGATAAAAGAAACAAAATGTTGATTGTAAAAAAGGAAAATCCTGACATTATTGCTTTGGGTTATGATCAGCAAGTTGATATAAAGAATTTAGGGAAAATTATTAAAGCAAAAATTGTTAAAATAAATCCCTATAAACCCGAAATTTATAAATCATCTAAGATTAAATAATATGTTTACAGGAATTGTAGAGATAACCGGAGGGTTAAAAAAAATAGAGAAAAAGAATGGAAAAGTTCTTTTTTCTATTGAGGCTGACAATTTTTTAAAAGATACCAAGATAGGGGATAGTATTTCTTGTGACGGAGTTTGTCTCACTGTTATTAAAAAAAGTAAAAATACTTTTGCAGTAGAATTGATGCCTGAAACTTTAAAACTGACTCGTTTTACTGACATAAAAGAAGGTGCTTTGATAAACCTAGAAAAAGCAATGAAGTTTAATGGGCGAATTGACGGACATTTTGTTATGGGGCATGTGGATGGAGTTGGCAGGATTGGTAAGATAATTAAGGAAGGCAAATATACCAATTTAGTTATAAAAGTTCCGGTAAAATTAATAAAATATGCGCCATACAAGGGCAGTATTGGTATTAATGGAGTTAGCTTAACTATCGCCGAGTCAGGTAAAAATTGGGTTAAAGTTTGTTTGATAACTCACACCTTGGAAATTACTAATTTTTTAGAGTTAAAAGAGGGAGATTTGGTTAATTTGGAAATTGATATGATTGCTCGATATTTAGAACAGCTTATAAAGAAAAAATAATTATTTCATGAAAACGAATAAGTTTGCTACAATAAAGATAGGAAAGAAAAATATTAAACTTGCCATAGTTAAGGCAAGATTTAATGATAAAATAACCAACTCTCTTGTTGGGGAAGCAGTAAGGGCACTAAAGGAATCTGGGATAGTTGAGAAAAATATTGATGTTTATGAAGTTCCTGGTTCATTTGAAATACCTATAAAATGTTTACGTTTAGCAAAGAGCAAAAAGTATGATGGTATTATAACCCTTGGTTCTGTAATTAAAGGAGAGACTCCTCATTTTGATTTTGTAGCTAAGGCAGTGACAGAGGGAGTTTTAAAAGTGATGATTGAAGAGAATATTATTATAACTTTTGGAGTTATCACTGCTGATAATTTAAAACAAGCTAAGGATAGGTCTGGAAAAAATAAAAAAAATAAAGGGTATGAGGCAGCTATGGCTATGGTTGAAATGTTAAGTAAAGAATAGTTTTATGTTTACTTTTAAAGCCAGTCCTGTGAGTGGTGAGGGAAGAGGAGCTAAATTAGGTTTTCCAACCATAAATCTTGATCACTCAGGGCTAGAATATGAATTTGGGGTTTATTTGGGTGAAGCCACTTTTGGCGGGGAAAAACATTCATGCTTAATACACTTTGGTCCAAAAAAAACATTTTCAAATAAGATTTCATTAGAGCTATATATAGAAAAAAAAGTAGATTTTAATAATAAAGAAAAAATAGAGGTAAAAATAATACAAAGAATCAGAGAGATAAAAAAGTTTAAAACAGAAGAAGAATTAAAAAAACAAATAGAAAGAGATAAAAAAATTTTAAAAGGTAAATAATTATAAAACCATGCTTAGTTATTTAAAAAAATTTGAGAGCTTGCCTATTGATTTAAGAAAAAAAGTGTCAAATAAGGAGGTTATTGGCAAGATATCACAATTGGAAAACAAATACGAGCTTGATTTGGTTCCTTTGATAATAAAAATAATTATTAAGGACATAAGTTGGAATAATTTGATACAATATTTAATGGAGGATTTTTCTATCAATGTAATTTCAGCTGAAAATTTAAAAGATGATTTAGCTACCCAAGTTTTTTATAACATAGCTGATTATTTAGGTATAGAGGTTGTTAAAAAAGAAAAAAAAGATCCTGAGGAAAAGGTTTTCTTGCCAAAGACTAATGAAGAGAAGAGATTGCCTGCTTACGAACATGACAATGATGAGCTTGATTTGGTTAAGGTTGAAAAAGATGATAAAGGGAAAGAGAAAAAGGAGCTTGATATCTTTGGGAAAGAAGAAGAAAGAGAACTAGAAGAAATTGCTCTAACGATGGACGAAAAAGACAAAGATAATAAAGATAAAAGAGATGAAAAATTTATTCAAATATTAGATGATATAATTAGAGAAATCGAGGTATCTTTAAGCAGTGAAGCCTCTCAGAAGAGATTTAGAAATATAATTTTAACTTATTTGAAAGGAATAAGAACAAAAGCAAAAACGAGATATGCTCTTGGTAAAGATTTTGACAAAGGTGGACTTGGTCTCGGAGAAAAAACTATAGATAATATAATTTTTTTGTCTGATAAGTATATAAAATTAAATGATACAGATAATAAAGGAGGAGAGAAAAGGAAGGATAGCATCTTTGACTTTGACAAAGAGGCTAATTTGGGTGGCCCTGATTTGCCTTCTAAAAATTATTACAGTAAACCAGATGAACAAGAAGAGCTAACTGAGCCAGTAGAAGAGAAAAAGAGTTTGGATTTAAAAAATATGCCCAATAGGGATATTGACTATGATTTAGCATCTTTGAAAAAGTCTTTTGATGAGTTGTCAAAAAGTAAAGCAAAAAAGGATGAGGAAGAATTAAAAAACAAACAAGAAGAGAGTGAATATGATTTAGAAGAAATTTTAAAAACAAACCTAGAGGAAAAAGAGGATTCCCAGGAAATAATAAAAAAAGAAGATAAAAAGAAAGAGGATGAGTTAATTAAAGAATTAAGAAAAAATAAGAAAAAAGAAGTTGGGAAAGATAAAAGTGAGGAAAAAGAAAGTATTATTTCAAATTTTTCTCAAGAAGAGGACAATATTGTAAAGCAAGATAAAAAAATAAAGCGAGAAGGAGGAAGTATTTTTGGATTTAAGAAAAAAATAAATGATATAAAAAAACCGCCCAAGCTCCTTAATCCTGTTAGTGAGCTTAAATATATAGATCTTTTTACTTTTAGAAGATTAGGGGATAATCCTCAAAAAAGAATAGAAAAAATAAAAGAAAAAATAAGTAATTTAGAAAAGAAGTTTTTTTATCGTAAGGTTCAGGGGGTTCAGGCTTGGAGGCAGAGCCCGGTAAATAGAATTTACTTAAATATGGGCAATGAAAGCATAGTTTACAGTAAATCCATAGATGATATAATAAAGGGAAGAAAGAAAGAAAATAAAGATTATTTAGAAAAAGATGAGTTTGAAAGTATAATGGATTTAAATAATGATTTAAAATATTATTAATTTTAATTTATGGCCAGAACTTTTACTGTTCCACAATTTATTGAGGTTGAATCTAAAGTAATTGGAGCAATCACAGCCAGGCAATTTATGATACTCCTGGCGGGGTCTATTTTAGTGGGCGTACTTTATAAGATACTTAGCTTTTGGCCTTTTATTATTGTAGCTATAATTATTATGACCATATGTGGGATATTTGCTTTTGCTAAAATTAATGGCAGAGCTTTTCATTATTTTGTATTAAATTTTATTCAGACTAGTAAAAGGCCAAATCTTAGAGTTTGGAGCGTTGATATTAAAAATGAATTGAAAGACCCCAATTTGGCGGATTTGATGAAGGGTCAAGAAAAAATGGATTTTGAAAAAGCAGTTTTTTCTAGATCTCGTTTAAGTGAATTGACCCTGATGGTTGATACTCAGGGAGTTTATAAAGGTGAAAAAAAATAAAATTATGTCAAAAAAAAGTAAAATTAAAGTTACTACTCAGGAATTCTTAGACATTGCTGAGATTAAAGAAGATACAATTGTTTTAAAAGATGGAACCATTAGGGTTTTATTATTGATTTCAAGTATAAATTTTGCCCTAAAGAGCGAGGATGAGCAAAATGCAATAGTTTCTGCTTATGTTAGCTTTTTAAATAACATAAGTTTTCCTGTTCAAATTGTAATTCAGTCAAGGAAATTTAATATAGAGGGTTACATGGCCGAATTAAAAATAAAAGCCAAGGAGCAGACTAACGAGCTTCTAAAAATACAGACCAATGAATATATGAACTATGTTCAGGAGCTTGTGTCAATGGGAAATATAATGAATAAGAAATTTTTTATTTCAATACCTTATCATCCTTTATCTGATAAACATAAGAATTTTTTTCAATCTTTGAGAGAATCTTTTGTGCCCAGAAGTTTAATTAAACTAAAACATGAAAAATTTCAAAGATACAGAAAAGAGATTAATTTAAGAATTGACAGTGTTATGAGTGCACTAGCTTCTATTGGAGTAAAATCAGTTGTTATGGATACCCAGAGTATTATAGAATTATTTTATAATACTTATAATCCAAATACGTCATCCCAGGAAAAAATGACAGATATTAAAAATTTAAGAATAAAAGAATAATCTATGCCTTTATCTAAAAAAAATAATAGAAAAGAAGACACGGGAAGTTATTCTTATATTTCTGAGGATGAAAAAAAGACCGAGTCAATGAAGGAGCTTATTGAGGAGGAGAAGGCTTTTAGAAAAGGTATTTTATCAGTTAATGATTTAATAGCTCCAGCAGGTGTGCAGGTTACTCATGATTACATAAGACTAAATGGCAAGTTTGTGAGAACTCTTTTTATTATAGGTTATCCTAGGCATATCAGTATTGGTTGGTTTGCTCCAATTATAAATATGAATGAAACTTTTGATATAGCCATGTTTTACTATCCTGTCAATACGGCTCTTATATTAAAGCAGTTAAAAAATAAAGTCGGAGCTCTTGAGGCTCAAATTGTTTCTGATGCTGAAAAAGGAGCGGCTCGAGATCCTATTTCTGAAACTGCCTTAAGGGATATTGAAGTTCTCCGTGATGCCCTGACACAGGGAATAGAAAAGTTTTTTCAATTTTCACTTTACGTTACAATATATTGTGAAAAAGAGGAAGACTTGGATAGGTTGTCTGTAAGAATAGAGGATATTTTGGGGGCTAAGTTAGTTTATTCTAAAAAAGTTTTCTTTCAAGCAGAACAAGGTTTTAATTCCACCTTGCCATTATGTAATGATGAATTATATATTACATTTAATATGAATTCTTCGCCGATTGCCTCGTCTTTTCCCTTTATATCAAGTGATTTGACCAGTGACAATGGGATACTTTATGGAATTAATAGGCATAATAATAGTTTAATCCTTTTTGATCGCTTTAGTTTACAGAATGCTAACACAGTTGTTTTTGCCACCTCGGGAGCTGGAAAAAGTTATGCTATAAAATTAGAAATATTAAGATCTATGATGATGGGCACAGAAGTTATTGTTATAGATCCTGAAATGGAATATAAATATTTATCTGATGCAGTTGGAGGAACTTATATAAATGTGTCTCTTTCCAGTGAGGAAAAAATTAACCCCTTTGATTTACCTAGAGCTATTGGTGGTGACTCTAGACCAGAGGACATAATAAGAAGCGCTGTTATAACGGTAAAAGGTTTGGTCAAGCTTATGCTTGGAGATCTTGATCACAGCGAAGACTCAATAGTTGACAGGGCCTTGCTTGAGACTTATGCCAAGAAAGATATCACTCCTGAATCTGATTTATCAAAAATTGACGCCCCTATTATGCAGGATTTTCAAGATATATTAGAGGGAATGGAGGGCGGAGCAAGTCTTTCTTTGCGTTTAAAGAAGTATACTGACGGAACTTTTTCTGGATTGTTAAATAATCCTACTAATGTAGAACTTGATAATCAATTAGTTGTTTTCTCTGTCCGTGACCTAGAGGATGAATTAAGACCTCTGGCAATATATACTATTATTAATTATATTTGGAACATCGTTCGTTCAGAAATGAAAAAAAGAATATTAGTAATAGATGAGGCTTGGTGGTTAATGCAATATAAGGAGAGTGCTCAATTTGTTTATTCTTTAATTAAAAGATGCCGAAAATATTATTTAGGAGTTACTACAATTACTCAGGATGTTGGAGATTTCCTAGCTTCTGAATATGGTAAGGCCATAGTTACAAACTCAGCTTTGCAGTTATTATTGAAACAATCAACAGCCGCTATTGATGCGGTTCAGAAGACATTTATGCTTACAGAAGGAGAAAAATATTTATTAATGGAATCTGGAATAGGAGAAGGCATATTATTTGCTGGAAACAAACACGCTGCTATAAAAGTGGTGGCATCTTATAGTGAAGACCAGGTCATAACTTCTGATCCTCAGCAGTTACTGGAAATAAAAGAAGCTAAAAAAGAATTTGCTCAGGAAAATGATTTAGAGGAAGCCTCAGAACAGCCTAATGATTTAGAGGAAATGGATATATAAAAAAGAGAAAATAATTTATAATTTTAATAATCATATGGCCAAAAATCAAGACGAAAATTATCAAAAAAAAGAAAAACAGAAAAGTTTAGTCCTTTTTGTTTTAATGTTCTTGTTACTCCTTTTGATTTTAGTAGTGGGCTACTTTTTGTTTATATATGATTTTTCTAAGACTGATACAAATAATGACAATAAAATAAGCCAGCAGAACAAGCTTCCTAATAGTTCTGGTAATGTTAATAATAACAATAATAATAACAATAACCTCAGTAACAATACGATAGAAATTGTGGCAGAAAACAATACTGGTGATTTATATGGGGAAGAAGATTTGACAGAGGTGGATTTGAAAAAACTAGCTTCTTCATTTGCTGAGAGGTTTGGAAGTTATTCAAATCAATCTAGATATGATAACCTTAGAGATCTTAAGCTTTTTATGAGCGACAGTATGAAGAGTTGGACTGATAAATTTATAGAAGAAAAAATGAATGAGGAATATTCTGGAGAATATTATGGTATTTCCACTAAGGCAGTAGTTTCAACTGTGGATAACTTCGATCTTTCAAATGGAGTGGCCAGTGCTACGGTAGAAACTCAGAGAATAGAGGGCCGAGAAGGAGAGGAGGATAATGTTTTTTATCAAAATTTAAAGGTAAATTTTGTAAAAAATAATAAAAATTGGGTAGTAGATGAAGCTAATTGGCAATAAAATGAGATTTTTTAATAAAAAGAAAAAATTCCCAACTGAAATATTTGTAACAGTTTCTTTGCTGAGCACGTTTTTTTTATTTATTATTTTATATGTTTCATCTTCTTTTTTTTATTATAATTTTAGGGTGGAAAATAAGGTTGAGGATAATTATTCTCATAATTATTATGATTATCATGATACAACCGATCCTTTTATAACTAAGAACCCTAATCTTCGAGAAAAGGTAACAAAGCCAGTGATTTCAAATAAAGACCCTGTCTTAGGTAGGAGTGATGCCCCTATAACTATAGTTCAATTTTCAGATTTTGAGTGTGGAGTATGTTCGGACGAAGAGGATAAAATAAGGAATTTAATGAAAGGAGAATATGGAGATAAAATTAGATTAATTTGGAAGGATTTCCCTATGATTGATACAGGATCAGTCTCCTGGAAGGCTTCTTTAGCGGCTCGTTGTGCTCAGGCGCAAAATAAATTTTGGGAATATCATGATTTGCTTTATTCTAATAATCAAAATTTAAATAGGGGTTTGTATATAGACTTGGCCCGAAAGTCCGGGCTAGATTTAGATGATTTCTTAGATTGCTATGATAGTAGGGCGGGAGAAAAAATGATTAAAGAAAATGTGATGGAGGCAACAGACCTAGAGCTTCCTGGAATACCTTATTTTTATATAAATGATCAGGAATTCTTAGGCGAAATAAGTGAAAGTGATTTAAAAAAAATAATTGATATAGAGGTGAAAAAATATTATGAGTAGGAAGATTGAAAAAATTTATATTTGTTCTAAATGCGACGCCCAGTTCCCTAAATGGAACGGGCGTTGTTTGGAATGTGGAACTTGGGGTGCTTTGGATTTGAAAACTATAGATAAATCACTTAACTTAAAAGAAGAGATAAGAGCTCAGCCAGCCGATATTATAAATCTAGTTGATATTAAAAAAGAGAAGATGGAGAGGTTAATTTCTGGTGTTGGAGAGGTGGATAGAGTTTTTGGAGGCGGAATAGTGCCTGGATCATTGACACTACTTGGGGGAGAGCCGGGCATAGGAAAGTCTACCTTAGTTGCCCAGATAGCCAATAGAGTTAGTAGTTCTGATAAAACTATTGTTTATGTTAGTGGAGAAGAGTCTGCTTTTCAGGTTAAATCAAGATTAGAGAGGCTTAATTGTAGAATAGATAATATAAAGTTCGTGGGAGAGACGGATGTGGACAGGGTTATAGCTGTCTTAAAAGAAGTTAAACCATGTTTGGTGGTCATAGATTCAATACAAACTGTTTACTCTAGAGAGTCTGGTTCAGAAACCGGGGGAGTCGCGCAAGTTAGGATGAGCGCTGGAAAATTTTTAGAATGGTCTAAAAACAGAAAGAAATTAGTAGAGAAAACTATTAATTGGAAAGAGTCTGATATCACAGATTTCTTTTTCCTCCAAAAATTTAAAATAGAGAACAATTTTTTCTTCGTTAAGAAAATTAAAGGCGCATTTATAGCT
>CAZJRJ010000032.1:0-8905 GCA_964548635.1 uncultured Gammaproteobacteria bacterium
TTTGATGATGAAATAACTAAACCAGTCACAATATCGCCAACCCTTGGCACTTCTATTGTGTCTGTTTCTAATAACTTACCAAAATCTTGTTTACTTTTTTCGTCTTGCTCTTTTGTCATATATTTAAAAAGGTTTTTTATATTTTGTAAATAAAAAAAGCCTTTTAACCCCTTTTTAATTAATAGGAGTCTTTTAGCCACCTCCTCCTAAGAATAAATTCTCAAGAATGAACACTAAAAGTTTTATTATAAGTGATTAATTTAATTACTTGTTCTCAGGATAATAACACCTTGTTTCAAAAAAATCAAGGGTTTTTCGAATTAACAAGCATATTTTTTTAAATTAAAAAGGAGTGATTGCTTTTCACGCAACCACCCCTAAATATTTCCTTTATTCATTTAAACAACTTTCTTTTTTTAATTAATATTAACATTGATATCAAAACTGAAAGAGAAATTTCCTGAAATATTAATATTTTTACCCTCTCTTTTTTCTCCAGATTCAGAAACATCCTCAGAATGACTCGAAGTTGATACAGAATCTTTTTTGGATTTGTCTGTTTTTTTCTTCGGTCCTAAACTCTGTTTTGGTTTATTTTTAGACCAGTTAACTTCCTCCTCTGCACCATTTTTTAAAGTTACCTTAAAAAGATGAACCTTTCCGTGATCTCCAATTTCATTCGCCTTTTTAAAAGCCATTTCGCATGCATTCGGAATAAACATTTGAGTAGGACCAAGGCTCCCTCCAGGCCATTCCAAGCGAAAATATCTCGCTCCGTGTAGGGGGGGGTTTTTAATATCGCTTGAAACATTTTTTCCAGAGATGGCGTCTTTTGGCTTATTTTCTTTTATAAACTCGGGTAATTCTTCTTTGAAAACCGAAGGATGTTTTTCCCATTTGATAGATTTTTCACATCTCTTGGTGCTTTTGAAAAGCTCCGCATATTCCTCTTTTTCTTTAGCCATCTTTAAAGCCCAGATACAAGCCTCGCAAACCTTCATCCTCTGAAGCTCTGTCTTCTCGCCGTCCTTAAAACGTAAATAAAAAAATGACCGGGTGTCATGATTATTTTTTTCCCCCCCATTATCAGCGGCATCGTCAGCGACAGAACTAGGAGAAACATGATCCTCACTTAACACGAGGTCGCCACTTTTTATTTTCTTGGAATTAGAATCATCTTTTACGCTATCTTTGGATAAAGATTGCTCAGAAAAACCAGGATTTTCTGCTTGAGTGTCTTTCTTATCGTCTTTATCAACCGTTTCTGTAATGATCAGCGCAGAAAACCCTTGTCCATCATCAGATTTATTCTTGCCGATCCCGGTTTCAACTGACGCGAGAGCACCTTCTTTTTTATTATCCGTAGATAAAAATTGCGGAACAAGATCCCCTGTCTGAGAATTCTTTTCAGAGTCATCGCTATTTTTTTCATTGTCTGGTTTAAGCTCCTCATGTGAAATTTATGCATGTTCTTTGCGATCTCTATCAATAACTTTCAAATTTTTATCCAATACTGGCCAACCGTTATCAGGCTCAAAAGCAACCAATTGAGAATCATCTGGTGATATTTCAATTAAAAATAAATTCATCGCGGGATTAATATTCCCAAGATAGGCAAGTTTTCCGCTGTTAATTTCTCGTGCCAGAAAAGCATCGTTTTTAGCAGAATAAACATTAACAAAGTTAACAAATCCTTTGTCCTGGTAAAGTTTGTCCGAAATTACCTGACACTTAAAACACGCTCCGCCCTTTTTGAAACCAAGCTCCCTTTGCACTCTTTGGCAAAAATCTGAAAACGGACAATCTGCCCAAGCAGCATGCTCATTACACCATTCATCAAAAGCACTTCGATGCATTGGATTATTAAATTCCAGTATCGGTTTAAATGCTGTTAAAATACTTTTTTTATTGACTTTAAAAAACAATTTCTGTTTAGATACAACCATAAAATCTTTAGTTTCTTTAATAACCGCTCCTGTATTTTTAGTAGATCCTATCATCTTCGACTCCTTTATTTTTTTATTTTAAAATTAAAATAAAACGATAATATCCTCCTTTCAAAGAATTTTTATTTCTTTTTTAGTTAAAATTTTAAGGAACAAATCAATTCTATATAAAAAATAAAAGATAAATATATCTTTTAAATTAGATTATTCTGTTTTGGTTTTTCTCTTCCTAAATGCTCATAGGCTAAATAAGTAGCCACTCTGCCTCTAGGAAGACGGTCTAAAAAACCAAGCCGCATCAAATATGGTTCATAAACATCTTCAATAGTAGACATATCCTCGCCAGTAATGGCGGAAATAGTATTTAACCCAACCGGACCTCCATTGAATTTATCAATAATAGCCCCTAGAATCTTTCTATCAACCCAATCAAGGCCCAAACCATCTATTTCTAGCATATTTAGAGCTTCTAGACAGATATCTTTCTCTAGAGATCCATTTCCTTTAACTTCACAATAATCCCTAACTCTTTTTAAAAGCCTATTTGCAATTCTAGGAGTACGACGAGCCCTCTCGGCTATAGCCTGGCTGGCGTCTTCATTCATTTCAACTCCTAATATCCTAGAGCTTCTATTTACAATCTTGGCGATTTCTTCTGTTCTATAAAAATCAAGATGATAATGGATCCCAAAACGATCACGCAATGGGGCTGAAAGATGGCTGATTTTAGTTGTGGCCCCAATTATAGTAAACCGAGACAAATCTATCCTAACGGTTCTGGCTGAGGGGCCCTTACCTATGATTATATCCAAAGCATAATCCTCCATGGCCGGATAAAGGATTTCTTCGATTGTCTTATTTAACCTATGTATTTCATCAATGAATAATATATCACCTTCATTTAAATTACTCAAAATAGCAGCTAGATCACCACTTTTTTCAATCGCAGGTCCAGAGGTTATTCTTATTTGAGAGCCAGTTTCATTGGCAATTAAATGAGCTAGAGTAGTTTTTCCTAAACCAGGAGCGCCATATAAAAGTACATGTTCAATGGTCTCACCCCTCTGTTTAGCTGCCTGAATAGTAATTTTCAAATTATCTTTTACCTTATCTTGGCCAATATATTCTTCTATTCTTTGAGGTCTCAAAGTAAAATCAAGTGATTTATCATCACCTTTTTCACCTCCCGAAACTATTCCTTCTTGTGGTTCTTCAATCATATTTTTATTATATATAAAATCAAGAAAAAAACAAACCTTGTTTATAAATATTATTTATTATAAAATATAAAAGTAAAGAATTATCAAAAAAATAAAACAATATGAGTTTTGAAGAAATTCCATACAAAAAAGATATTGTTTCTTATATTTTCCCAAGCTATGAAGACTTCAAGAGCAGGGTTGAGGGCGCCCTCAAATGGAATGAAAATGGCGGTCCGGAAATAGGTACATCTGGTTTTATTAGAGCCATAATTAAAAGGGAGAAATTAAATCCAGATCAATTCAGAGAAATAAGTCAAAGAATAAGAAAGGAAGTTGGAATAATAAAAAAAATGGAAAACACAGAAAGAGCCAAACAAGAAAGTTCCGAAGAGAGAAAAAAAAGGATTATGATGGAAGGATCGATTAGACAAGAACAAAATGAACTAAAAAGATCAGGAGGAATACATCCTAATGATATTTAATTATATTTTTTTATATTCGCAAATATCTCCAAAATCACAATACTTGCATAGAGGACCTGGCTTGGGGGAGAAATCCCCTTTTTTGATATCTTGAATAGTATTTATAATTTTCTCTTGAGCTTTTTCTATATCCTTTTCTTTTCCTAAAAATTCTATCTCTTCATTATCATTTAAATAATAAAAACTCAAAGACTTAACCTTTTGCCTAAACAAATCACGGGCCGCCATTTGATATATTAAAAGTTGTAACTTTTTATCAAAAACTAGCTTATTGTCTTTTGGCATCTGGCCGGTTTTATAATCTACAATTTTTATATTGTCCCCATCTTGATCCACCCTATCCATCGCTCCTCTAATAGCACAATATTCTCCATCAACCTTTATTTTAAAATTAAAACCTTTCTCCAAAAGAATGGCATCAGGCCAAGAATTTTTATATTTATCATAAAAATCTTTTAAAATTTCCTTTCCTTTTTTAAAATGCTCTTCTTTGCTTTTCTTGTTCTCATACCAATCATTAATCCAATTTTTTTCATAAAGATTGTATATTTCTTCCAAAGTAATTAATTTTTTACTATTATTACCATTATCTTTTTCAAATAAATTCTCCTGATTTAACCCTCTTCGACTATTTATAAGCTTAAACATTTTTTCCAAAACTCCGTGCAGGGTTTTACCAAAAGAAAAAACCGCTTTTCCCTTACTGGGCACTCTCAGGATATGAGCAAACCTATACTGATAAGGACAATTTATAAAAGCTGTAATCTGAGTGTATGAAAAAGACGAAGGAATGGGAAGCTTATCCGAATCTTTCACAGTCTTTATTTTCTTTTCTTTTTTTTCTAGATCAAGTAAATCAATTTTGCTTTTATCTGTTTTCTTTTTTATATGACTAGTCGGATCAGAAACAAAACCTGTCTCTACTAAAAATTGAGAAGGTTTTTTTAAAATTTTACCTCCCTGATCAGCTGACCAGGAAAGGAAAACTTTTTCTTTAGCACGGGTCAAGGCCACATAAAAAAGTCTTCTCTCTTCTTCTAGATGAATATCGCCCTCAGGCAAAGTCTCTTTAATCAAGGCATCTGGCAAAGGCAAGGCTTCTCTTCTCTCTATTGTAGGGAAACGCTTATCTACTAAATGAGTAATAAAAACATATTTAAACTCTAAGCCTTTAGCAGCATGAACAGTCATTACCTTAATTGTCTCAGGGCCTGCATCAAGATCAATCGGAATATCACCACTTTCACCCGCATCTATTTCCATCTGTAACTCTTCTAGAAAAGCCGGAACCCTCTTGTCAGGAGAATTAGACTCAAAGCTTTTAATTCTTTTTAAAAATTGATTGAGCAAAATCGCAGAATCTTGTCTATAATCCCCTTTTTCTATTAAATATTGGAGTAGTCCAGTATCATTTAAAATATTTAGAAGCAATTCACTAGCACTTTTGTCCCTAGCCTCACTTGAATGTTTCTTAATTAAAGGCAAAACTTTCTGTATCTTTTTTTGTACCTCCAAGTTAAAACCTAGACTAGAAGAATTATTTAAAACTTCAAACAAAGACAAAGCTTTACGCCTGGCTATATGATTAAAATTAGCCAACTCTTTTGTACTGAATTTAAAAATGGGTAAATTTAAAACCCTGAAAAAAGGAATGTCATTGTGATGGCTTGATATTAATTTAAAATAAGAAATTATATTCATTATTAATTCCTTATTATAAAGTCCCTTAGAAGAATATAAAATATAAGGAAGTTCAGCTTCGCTTAAATATTCACAAACATCTTCTACTCCCTGATTTGTCCTAACTAAAATCGCAAAGTCATCCCAGGTTGTTTCTTTATCTTTTTCTTTGAGCTCTATAATTTTCTCAACCACCCCACTTATTTCCTCACCTACAGAGTCCTCAACCATCATTTCAACTTCTCCTTTTTGCTTAATTTGTGAGATCAACTTCTTGCTTAATTTATTTTTTCCACCTCCCTGGTTAATCTGATACTCAAGCCTATTAGGATTATTTTGAGAAATGAATTTATAAGACAGGTCTAGGATATTTTGACCGTTTCTATAATTATTAATTAAAAAAACTTGTTTAGCTTGAGGATAATCTTTTATAAATTGTTGAACATTACTGGTAGAAGCTCCCCTGAACTTATATATACTCTGATCATCATCTAGACAAACAACAAAATTATTTTTAGGTTCTGCCAATATTTTAATAAGTTCATATTGCGCCCAATTAGTATCTTGAAATTCATCTAATAAAATATACTTAAATTTTTCATGATATTTTTTTAAAATTATTGGCCTCTCCCTGAAGAGTTTAAGACAATAATTTATCAAGTCCCCAAAATCAAGACAACTATTCTCTAGGAGTAATTGACTGTAAGTATGGTAGACGTTTGCTATTTCTTTTATTCTAAGAACTTCTTGACTTGCTATCTCTTCGTTAAAATCACCGTCCTCATCTTGAAAGCTGTCTATACTTGTTAATTTTTTATTAGACTTAGCCCCGTTCAACATCCCATCCAAATTTTGTTCTAAATCATTGGCATATTCCAAATATTGATCCGGATTGATATCTTCGTCCTTAGCGCGAGAAAAGTGACCCAAAAGTGTCTTTATAAATTTAGTAGGATTTCCCAAGGGTTTATAATAATCCAGATCAAATTTTTCTAAATTCTTTTTAAATAAAATATACTGATCGAACTGGTTTAATAATCTAAAATCAGTCGGCAAACCAATAGAAAGGCCGTCTTCTCTTAATATCCTCTCAGCAAAACTATGAAAGGTTGAAATCCATAAATCAAAATATCCAAAAGTTAAATTATCGATCACTCTCTCCTCCATCTCAGCGGCCGCTTTTTCTGTAAAGGTCAAAGCCAAAATTTCTTCCGGGCTTGCCCATTCATTTTTAATGATATTGGCGATTCTTTTGGTTATTACGGTTGTCTTTCCAGTCCCAGCCCCAGCCACAATCAAAAGCGGACCGTTTTTATGCAAAACTGCCTCTTTTTGTTCTTTGTTTAAGTTTTTTAATATATTCTCGCTCATTTAAAAAAAATAACCAATGAACGTTCAAGTAACGTTCACTTGTTTAATTATCTAAAATTTTAAAAATATCCTCAGGAGCATCAACTATATAGTCAGGCTTTGACCTTTCTAGTTTATCCCTGCTATGAAAACCCCAGGTAGTAGCAACCGTTTTTACCCCCGCTTCTCTACCTTCATAAATATCGCCAGTAGTATCTCCTACATAATAAATTTTACTTTTGGGATTATTTTTCTTAATTATCTCAAGCTTTTTCACCTTACTTCTCTCTCTGTCTGAGCCAACCACGTCTTCTATTTCATTAATATTATTGTCTTTCAGGGCTTTTTTAATAACCCTTGATAAATTAGAAGTTACAATCATTATTTTATAATCTTTTGATAATTCTTTCAACATCTCTTTAACACCTTTAAAAATAGGTGTTTTATCAACATTTTCATTTATCTTATCAGCAAGTTCATCAAGTAAATTTTTTAAAACGTCCCCCTCTACCCCAATTCCTTTTAATCCGTCAAAAAAATTACCATCAAAAAGACTTGTAAATTCCTCTTTTCTTTTTATTTTTTCTAAGTTATATTTAGGGGCCAGATTATTATAAACAGAAATCACAAAATCCAAAGAATCTGCGATAACACCGTCATAATCAAAAACAATTACATCTTTCATAATAATTTAATAAATATTATTATCATAATAGCATAAAAAGTTAAAAATCAATGAATATAATGGATAAAAATGTTAAAATATAACCATGAACTTAGAAGATATTAAAAAATTAAATATTCCTAAAGCGCCTGGTTGTTATTTCTTTTTAGATGAAAATAAAAAGATAATTTATATAGGGAAAGCGGCCAATCTAAAAAGTCGAGTTCTTTCATATTGGCAAAAAAGTACTAGTCATACTCCTGCCAAATACTCCATGCTTAAAAAAATTGCAAAAATAAACTGGTTAGAAACTGACTCTGAAATTGAAGCTCTATTACTAGAATCTAATTTAATAAAAAAACACCAACCTCAATACAATGTAGTAATGAGAGATGATAAAAGATTTGTCTATATTAAAATATCCACCGAAGAAGACTATCCTCGTGTTTTTATGACTCGTCAAATAAGCCAAAGCGGTCGTTATTTTGGACCCTTCACAAGTACGGAGGCGGTAAAACAAACTCTAAAAACAATCAGACAAGTTTGGCCTTACAGATCTTGCCGAACCATGCCCAAAAGAGCCTGTCTTTATTTTAAAATTAAAAAATGCCCTGCTCCCTGCGAGAAAAAAATAGAAAAAAAAGAATACAGGAAAATCATAAAACAAATTGAAATATTTTTAGAAGGAAAACGAGGAAAACTTGAAAAAGATATAAAAAAAGATGCAATTAATTTAAAAAAAGGTTTAAAAGAAGTTAAAAATGAAGATGGAAAAATAAATTTAGAAAATAAAATAGCCAGATTAAACTATCAATTAATAAATCTTAAAAAGGTTTTAGATCACTCTAATATATTGAGCTTAAAAAATAAATATGCCAACGATGTTTTGGAATTGGCAAAGGTTTTAAGGCTGTCTCAGATTCCAGAAAGGATAGAGGGTTATGATATTTCTAACATTTTTGGTAAAATGGCAGTAGGTTCTATGGTTGTTTTTGAAGAAGGAGAACCTAACAAAAATGAATATAGAAAATTCAAAATCAAAACAGAAGAAGAAAAGGGAGACATAGCTATGCTTAAGGAAATTTTGGAAAGAAGATTTAAAAATAAATGGCCAACTCCTAATTTAATAATAATAGACGGGGGCAAGGCCCAGCTGAATATAGGTATTAAAATTTTAGAAAAAAACAAACTTGATATACCCATAATCTCTGTGTCCAAAGGAGATGGAATGCGCTCATCAAGAGCACCTGATAAAATATTTTTTCCAGGCCAAAGCCAAGCCCTAGAATTACCACTCGCCTCTCCCGCACTTCACATTGTAAAAAGAGTAAGAGACGAAGCTCATCGTTTTGCCATTAATTATCATAGACAACTTAAAAGAAAAGAAATTAGAAAATAATATGAATAAATTTGAAAACCTGGGCCTAGATATGGAGCCTAGAGAAAACAAAAGAAAAGAGAGAAGTAGTGATTCAAGATCTTGAACCCATTTCAGAGAAGAAATAAAAAAAAGAAAAAAAGAAAGAAAAAGAGAAACCAGTTAAAAAAGAACCCGCTAAAAAAGAAGAAAGAAAAGCAAAG
>CAZJRJ010000033.1:0-8831 GCA_964548635.1 uncultured Gammaproteobacteria bacterium
AAATTTGGAGACAAAAAAAAGACTATTTCTGAAAGACATCGTCATAGATATGAATTTAATAATGAGTATCGAGATGTTTTAGAAAAAAATGGCTTGACGATAGCTGGGACTTCGCCAGATGGTAAAATAGTGGAGGCCATAGAAATAACTAATCACCCCTTCTTTATAGGAACTCAATTTCACCCCGAATATATTTCTAGACCCCTTGATCCACATCCGCTTTTTGTGGAGTTTGTAAAAGTTTGTTTGAAACTTAAGAAATAAAAATATTTAAAAAACCACTCATATAAACTGGGCGGTTTTTTGTTTGGTTTAAAAAATTTGACTTATTTTGTTATTTTGTTATTATTTTAGTATTACCTATACCTGGGGTATAGGTATGAGATTATAATTATAATTAATAATATGACCAAACAAGACAACAAAAGCATTATAGGTTTGAAAAAGGCAAACAGTTTAATCAGTAAGATAATTAAGATGATAGAGGAAAAAGAATATTGCATTGATATTATGCAACAGAATTTGGCCGTAATAGGACTTTTAAAATCAACCCACCACAGTTTAATGGAAAAGCATTTAACTACTTGTTTTAAAAATGCCATGGAAACAAAAAATGAAAAAAGAAAAAGAGAGATGATAGAGGAGATTATCAAAGTTAGCAAAATGAGTAATAAATAAATTTTTTATAAAATATTATCTTAAATTATAAATATGATTAAAAAAATAAATTTTCAAATAGATGGTATTCACTGCAAGAGTTGTAAAAACTTAATTGAATCCGAGTTAGATTTTTTAAAAGGTGTTAAAAGTGTAAATGTTAATCATCAGACCGGAGAGTGTGAAGTAGAATTTGAAGAGTCTAGCATATCAAAAGATAAAATTTTTCAGTTGGTAAAAAAATTAAATTATCAGCCTAGGGAGGATGAGGAGAGCTCAAACGATAAAAATAATAAAAGCTTCAAAATATCTAAAAAAATAATTCTTTTTGGTTTTTTTATTGTATTTTTTGTTTTTGGTTATTATTTGGTTAATAGGTTGGGCTTATTGGAGGTTATGTCCAAACTAAACGAAGAGAGTATTAGTTATTGGTTGATTTTTTTGATTGGACTTTTGGCTAGTTTTCATTGTGTCGGTATGTGCGGGGGTTTAGTGGTCACCTATACGGCGGGTCATCATAAAAAAAATCAGGGTAAAAAAATAAGCGATACCTTGCCTCACCTGGAATATAATTTAGGAAGATTTATTTCTTATACAGTTATCGGTGGGATTTTAGGTGGCTTCGGTTCTTTTTTTGCTATAAATCCCAGCTTTACTGGGGTAATTACTTTGTTAGCCGGAATTTTTATGATTTTAATGGGCTTGTCTTTGTCCACTAATAATAAATGGTTAGAAAAAGTAAAGATTAAAACTCCTGCTTTTATTGGACGTTTTCTTTATGGCCAAAAAAACTCCAAGAAACCAAAAGGGCCTCTTGTTATAGGTCTTTTGAATGGTTTTATGCCTTGTGGCCCTCTTCAAGCAATGCAGTTGTATGCCTTGGCCTCAGGAAGTATTATAAGCGGAGCTTCATCTATGGCTGTTTATGCTCTAGGTACGATTCCTTTAATGTTCGGTTTGGGTAATCTTATTTCTGCCATAAGCGGACAGAGGATTAAACAAATTATGAAACTTTCGGGTATAATAGTAATTTTTTTGGGAATTTTTATGTTAAATAGAGGTTTAATAAATTTTGGCTATGGGTTTAATGGTTTAGTTTCAGCTGATCAAGTTAGTAGTACTGAGTTTTTGGTAAAGGGAGAAGTAGAAGAATATCAAACAGTAAAAATGGATTTAACTTATCAGGGTTATTCTCCTAATGTTTTATTTGTAGAAAAAGATATTCCAATTCGTTGGGTTATAAATGTAAAGCAGATGAGCGGTTGTACCAATGAAATAATAATGCCAGAATATAATATACGCAAAAAACTTTCTTTAGGAGAAAATATTATAGAATTTACTCCCGATAGGCTGGGTGATGTTAAATTTAGTTGTTGGATGAAGATGGTCTGGGGTAAATTTGTGGTAACTGAAAAAGACAAAAAACCTTCTTCGGGTGATGTTAGAAATGAAAAAATAGATATTCCTCAGGGTAGTGGTACTTGCGAAGTTGGTGCAGGATCTTGTGGAGGATCTTGTGGTGAGGCTACTTGTGGTTGTAGTGTGATTAAATAATTATATAAAATATGAATAAAATAACTTTAAAAATAACAGGAATAACTTGTGCTAGTTGTGCCATTAATATTAAAAAGAATTTAGAAAAGAAAGAGGGTGTTATCTCGGCTGATGTTAATACTGTTAGCACTAAGGCAAATATAAGTTATAAAGAAGACAAAATCAGCGAGGAAGAAATTAAAGATACTATAATCAAAACTGGCTATGGTGTTGATGAGCAATCGAAAAAATTAGATAAAGACTTGGATGACAAAAGTCATGGTCATCATAATCATGTAGATGAGAATGAAAATTTATTAAAAACAAAAGTGGTTTTGTCTATTTTATTAACTCTCCCTGTTTTTATTAGAATGTTCTGGGCTTGGGAAATTCCCGGTCAATTTTTTGGAATTTCGCTAACAAACTGGGTGCAACATGATTTAGCTTTTATTGTAGTATTTATTTTTGGTTGGCAATTTCATAAATCCGCCTTTAAGGGTTTGAAAAGATTTAATTTCAATATGGATTCTTTAATTTCCTTAGGTACCTTCTCTGCTTACTTGTATAGTCTTTGGGCGATGTTTAATAGTGGTCATATATATTTTGAAAGTGCCGCTACTATAACTTCTTTGATTTTATTGGGCAGATTTTTTGAATTAAAAACAAAAAATAGGGCTAGCCAGGCTATGGAGAAATTAATGTAATTAGGAGCTAAGAAGGCTAGAATTATCACAGAGACAGGAAAAGAGATAAAAAAGGATGTTGATGAAGTGGAAAAAGGTGAAATTCTTTTAGTTAAACCAGGGGAAAAAATTTCTTTGGACGGACTAGTGATAGAGGGAGGTGCCAATTTGGACGAATCTATGATTACGGGGGAGAGTTTGCCGGTTCACAGAGAAAAAGGAGATAAAGTTTTTGGAGCCACTATTAATAAAGACGGAATTCTGAAGATTGAGGTTACAAAAACAGGGGATGAAACTATGCTTTCTCAAATAATTAAAGCCGTAGAAGAGGCACAAGAATTTAAAGCGCCTATTCAAAAGTTGGCTGATAAAATTGCCGGGATATTTGTTCCAACGGTTATAGTTATATCTATTTTTACTTTTTTGGGTTGGTATCTGTTCACTGGCGAAATAGCTGTAGCGATAATTAATGCAGTAGCGGTTTTGATTATTTCTTGCCCTTGCGCTCTTGGTATTGCTACTCCGATTGCTGTGATGGTGGGAAGTAGCGTTGGGGCTAAAAATGGAATATTAATTAAAGATGGTGAGAGTTTTGAAAAAAGTAGAAATATAGATGCGGTAATTTTTGATAAAACCGGCACCTTAACAAAGGGGGAGCCTAGTGTAGAAGATATAAGCTTAAATAAAAACCTAGATTTTACAGAAGAACAATTAATAAAAATAGCTTCTTCCCTGGCCTCTAAATCTGATCATCCTTTGTCTCGAGCAGTAGAGGAGAAGTATAATTTAGAAAGTAAAGACTTAGCAGTGATGTCAGATTACGAGGAAGTTTCCGGAAGAGGTTTAATTGGGGAATGCTCCACCCATCAAACCAAATTATTTCTTGGTAATATCAGATTATTAAAAGAAAATAATATAAATACAGATTGGGCAGAAAAAGAGATTGAAAAACATGCCAATTCCGGAGGCACTGTAATATTTGTGGCTCACGGGGATGATGTTATAGGGTCCTTTTTAATAGCCGATCAGATAAAGGATAATGCTTATAGAGCCATTGAGGGTATAAAAAAATTAGGGTTAGAGCCAATTATGATTAGTGGTGATAATAAGAATACAGTTAGAAACGTAGCTGAGAAATTGAAAATAGATAATTTTTTAGCAGAAGTTTTGCCCCAAGAAAAACAAAACGAGGTAATTAAATTACAAAAAGAAAATAAAAAAGTTATTTTTGTTGGAGATGGTATTAATGACGCTCCTTCCTTGGCTCAGGCTGATTTGGGTATAGCTATGGGATCTGGAACTGATATTGCCAAGGAAACTGGAGGGATAATTATTATGAAAAACGATCCCTTGAAAGTTGTGGAGGCGATTAAGCTTTCCAGAAAAACATTTACTACTATAAAGCAAAATCTTTTTTGGGCTTTTATTTATAATATTTTAGCCATACCCTTGGCAGTATTCGGTTTTGTCAGTCCTATGATAGGGGCTGTTGCAATGAGCTTGTCTGATGTTACTGTGATTGGAAATAGTTTAAGAATATATAATAATAAAAACTAATCTTTGGAAATGAAAACAGCACCGAATTAATCGAGAGATTAATACCGGTGCCAGTTGAGGGTGATTAAATGATTTTCACCTTTTACTTGTTTTTTTGCTTTTTAACACTCTGTTTTGATATTTTTTTGAATTAGTGATATTATTTATGGAAGCTTTAGATAAAATAATATTTTTTATCTTTTTTAATAATAATTTAAAAGACGTATGAATTTAAAAAATGCTTTAATAATTTTTAGCTTATTCTTTTTATTAACAGGGTGTTCTAGTGAGGAACCGTTAAAAGATCAGGCTGGAATTACCAATGATGACTTAGTTGTGGCTGGAGAGTCTAACACTGGTTCAAAAGATAATTCTAATTTAATTAAAATGGGTGATTCTGATAAGAATGTGTCAGAAGAAAAACCTGAAATTAATAATAATAATTTAACTATGAATGAAGAAAAAAATAATGAAAATTCAAAAGATGAATTTAATTTAATAGAAAAATATGATCAGGTCGTCTTTAAGACAAATTTAGGTGATATTCAATTTAAATTTTATAGTGAAGACTCTCTTAAAACCGTAGATAATTTCTTGAAATTATCAGAAGAAGGTTTTTATGATGGCACTCGTTTTCATAGAATCATTTCTGATTTTATGATTCAAGGAGGGGATCCTTTGTCAAAAGATGAGGAAAGAAAAGAGCACTGGGGCACCGGCGGACCTGGGTATAAATTTGAAGATGAAATTAATAGTCATAAATTAGTCAGAGGTAGTTTAGCTATGGCTAATTCTGGAAAAAATACAAATGGCTCTCAGTTTTTTATAGTAACTGCTGAGGCTACTCCTTGGTTAGATGGAGCACATACTAATTTTGGAGAAGTGGTAAGTGGGATGGAAATAGTAGAAAAAATAGAATCTTTAGAAACCGATTCAAGGGACAGGCCAATTGAAGATGTTATTATTGAGAAAATAGATTTAATTGAAAAATAATTTTTATCAAATTTAAAAGGCTGGAAAATTAATTCCAGTCTTTTTTGTTTAACGAAATACTATTTTAAGTTAATAGTTTATAAAGAAAGGGTAGTTTTTATAAAACAAGTGTTTTTATCGTCGTCATCATTGTCATCATCAATGCAATTTGGTTTACCATCATGATTTGAGTCAACAACAGAGATTCCGCAACCATATGTACTCGGTCCATTTTTAGTTGAATCATTTGGGCATTCGTCATTGCAGTCATAAATTCCGTCGCCATCATTATTAATGTCAGCTGTTCCGCAGCCGCATTTATTTTGATTTAATAATATACATTTTTTATCGCTTCGTGTCAATATTTATTTATTCATATTTATCTGGTAGAATAAAAGGATAATTGTAAATTTAATCTATTTTTATGAGATTGAAAAATAAAGTGGCTATTGTGACTGGAGCTAATTCTGGTATAGGAAAAGCAATCGCCCAAAAATTTTTAGAAGAAGGAGCTTTTGTTGTTTTTTCTGATGTCAAAGGCAGTAAAATTAATTTGATAGAGAAGAAATATTTAGAAAGAGCTGACTTTATAAAATGTGATGTTTCTAAATCTGCCCAAATAAAAAGTTTAGTTAATAAAACTTTAAAAAAGTGGAAACGTTTAGATATTATGATTAATAATGCTGGGATTGGTTCGCAAAATAGTGTTTTAGAGGAAAGTGATAAAAATTGGAATAAAATTATAAACACTAATTTGAGCGGGGAATTTTATGGAGTAAGGGAAGCGGCCAAGGTTATGAAAAACAAAAAAATAAAAGGATCAATTATAAATATGAGCTCAATTTTAGGCAATCTTGGTTTTGAAAATGCTATTTCCTATTGTGTGTCCAAGGGTGGAGTAGAGCAGGTAACCAGAGCATCAGCTATGGATTTGGCCCCTTTCAAAATAAGAGTTAATGCAATTGCTCCTGGTTTTATTAGAACTGAGATGACTAAAGAGCTTTTAAAAAATAAAAAGTTTAGCAATATGATTAAAGAAAATACTCCCTTGGGCCATGTGGGAATGGTTGATGATATTGTCCAAGCTGCAGTTTATTTAGCATCAGATGAATCAAGTTATGTAACTGGAGAAATTTTACATGTAGATGGAGGATGGTCAATTAAATAATTTTAAAATTATTTTTAAGAACAGTAATTATATTATAGGAATTAAAAATTTAGTTAAGAAGTTTGGCTCTATGACAACAGTGGACGATATAAATTTTAGGGCCACAGAGACCTTTTTATTTAAAAGAATTAAATTTTAATCCAGCCCTTGTCATATATAAGGGGTCGAGGTTTGCCTAAGATTTTTTTCATCATCGATGAAGCTCAAAATTTGACGCCTCATGAAGTTAAAACTATTATTACGCGAGCTGGAGAAGGAACGAAAATCGTATTTACTGGCGATGTTTATCAAATCGACCATCCATATCTAACTCCAACTATAAATGGGCTTAGCTATCTTGTTGATAAAATGAAAGGCCAGGAATTACATGCCCATGTTCATCTTGAAAAGGGAGAAAGAAGCATTTTGGCCGATTTGGGTGCAGTACTTTTATAAAAAATAAAGATTAATCTGTTTATTTTTACTATTTGAAATTTTAGTTATTTCAGGTAAAATAAAAGTATAAATAAGAAATTAATAAATTAAAATTTATGTCTATTTTAATTGTTTATTATTCTAGGACAGGTTATACTAAAAAAGTGGCCGAAGCCATAGCTAGGGCCTCTAACGCTGATTTAGAGGAGGTATTAAGCAAGAGCAGTAGAAAGGGTTTATTTGGTTATCTAAAAAGTGGAAAAGAAGCAGCTCGAAAAGAGCTTGTTGAAATAGAGGAAACCAAAAAGGATCCTTCGGAATATGACACTGTTATTATAGGAACTCCAGTTTGGGTGGGCAATATGGCATCACCAATAAGAGCGTATTTAAATCATAATTTAGGTAAATTTAAACAAGTAGCTTTTTTTAGTACCCAGGGCAGTATAAAGAATCAAAAAGTTTTTAATGAATTAAGAGAGGTTTTAGAAAAAGACCCCTTAAGTGTGTTGAAGGTGAGCACAAAAGAAGTTGCCAAGGGAGAATTTAATAGTAAGATAGATAGTTTTTTGAAGGAGATAAATAATTAATTAGTTTTTTTATGTTTTTAAAATATATTGTTTTAGGTTTCTTTGTTAAAATTATTTCCGGATTTGACGACACTCTTACAAGTATTCCTTTAATAACTGCAGTAACTAAAACCAGGAAAGGAAGAATAGCCTTTTCGATTGGTTGGTTTTGTTCACTTTTTTTAATAGTAGGTTTGGTTTTAATTTTTTCTGAATTTCTAAGCACGTTTTCACATATAAAATACTTAGTTTCTTTTTTGATTTTTCTATTAGCAACTATTGTTTACTTTGATATTTTTTCATTTAAAAAAGATGATAAACTGAAAAAACAAGAAAAAAAAATAAGGCCACAACATCTTTCGAAGGTTAAGTTTTTAAAATTAGTAGGTTTTGGTTTTATGGTTGCTTTTATAACATCAATTGATGATGCTGTTGTTTTTATTCCACTGTTTATTCAAGGTTTTTGGATAAAAATTTATTCTTTTTTAGGGATCTTTATGGCCACTTTGGTTAATATAATTTTTATTATATATTTTTCAGAAAAAGCAAAAAAAATTAAACATGCAAAGGGATTTTCAGTGTTTGGGCTTTTGCTTTTGTCTTTTTTAATTCTGATAGGGGTTATATAAAATTATTTTTAATTTAAATATTATGACAATAAAAATAGGTGTTTCCGGTAATAAAGGTAGTTTCTCAGAAGAGGCCGCTAATCATTATTGCCAAAAAAATAAAATTAGAGACTTTGAACTTTATTATTTAGAAAATGTTACTAATGTTTTAAAATCTTTGGGTTCGGAGGAAATAGGTAAGGGGGTTTTTCCAATAGAGAATTCTAATGGGGGGATAGTTTATGAAGCAGTTTATGCTATGAGTGAATATAAATTTAATATAGAAAAAATATTTGAAATTGATATCAAAATGAATCTTTTGGTGAGTCCAGGAGTTAATGCTCAGAATATAAAAATGATAGCGTCTCACCCTCAAGCATTAAAGCAATGCAGGATGTATTTGAAGCGTAGGTGGCCAGATGTGGAATTAAGAGAGTGCTCAGACACAGCCAGGGCAGCCAAGGATTTGAATGAGGGATCATTGAATAGGGATTGCGCGGTTATTTCTCCTAAAATTTGTGCCGAGTTATATAGGTTGGAATTATTAGAGGAGGGGATACAGGATCTAAAATTTAATTTTACTACTTTTATTACTGCTATAAAAAATGAATAAAAAAAAGAAAACAATTGGTATCATTGGTTTAGGTAATTTCGGCTCTTTACTTGCTGTTATTTTGAGTAAGGATTATGAAGT
>CAZJRJ010000034.1:0-8644 GCA_964548635.1 uncultured Gammaproteobacteria bacterium
AATGATAATGTTGAAATAGCCCATAAAATTGGATATTTAAAATTTAATCCAAATCTTTTGGTTGAAAAACCACAGGAATTAAAAAATATATCAAAGGATAAATTGGTAATTATCGGTACTGGGGCCCAAGGTGAAAGCAATGCTTTTTTGTCAAAGGTGGTTAATGGAGAGCATAGAAATATAAATTTATTTGAGGGTGATACAGTTGTTTTTTCCTCTTCTGTTATTCCAGGAAATGAAAGAACCATACAGAGTTTAAAAGATGCTATGACCAGGCAAGGAGCTCACATAATTCATTATGAAATGATGGATGTTCATGCCGGAGGACACGCCAAGGCAGAAGATTTGAAATTAATGATGAGACTATTAAAGCCAGAATATATGATGCCTATTGAAGGAAATCATTATTTATTGAAAGCTCATGGAGATTTGGCTAAACAGGTTGAAATTCCAAAAGACAATATTTTTATTGCTGACAATGGACAGGTGGTTGAATTTAAGAAAATCCCGTCAGGAAAAGTAGTTGGCAAATTAACCGATAACAAAGTAATGACTGACTATGTAATGGTTGATGGTTTGGGCGTAGGAGACGTCTCCAATATTGTTTTAAGAGACAGAAAGGTTATGTCAGAAGATGGAATGGTGGTTGTTATTGTTACCTTAGATTCTAAGACTGGTGATGTAATCGGTAATCCTGATATTATTTCAAGGGGCTTTGTTTATATGAAAGAACATCGAGAATTAATAGAAAGCACTAGAATGAAGGCAAAAAAAATAGCCCAAAGCAATAATAGTCGGACATTGGCTGAAGTTGATCATATTAAAAATAAAATTCGAGATGAATTGGGTCAGTTTTTGTTTAACAAAACCAACCGAAGGCCTATGGTTTTACCCGTGGTTATTAAAGTTTAATAACCACGAGAAATATTTTTTTCTACCTGAGGCCATATTTCTATTAATCTGTCTTCAATAAACTGGGTATTGTCCTCTTCAGATATTTTTCCTTTTTCTATGAAGTATTCAATAGTTTCACCTACGTATTGTCTGTAAGCATCTATGTTATAGCCACCTTGTTCTTCCATTTTCTTCTTAACCAATCTTAATACCTCTTGAATAATTACTTCCATATCTTTTTATTTACTATTTATTTTTTCGAGTAAATTATATAGCTATTTTTTATTTTTGTCCATTAGAAATTTATTTTTAATGGACTTTTATTTTTTTGCTCCTGAATAAGTTATAGCTTGTAATATATTCCATTCCTCAGTTGTTTCTGGCACTTTATTATAAATCCATTTAAATATTTTTATTCCATTTCTCTCTGATTCTAAATTTCTATTTTGAGCAGATTGTCTTAGCCCATAAGCCATTATTTTGATTGCAGCTTCATCATGAGAATTGTTTAGATCAGGTGATTTGTTATATATTTTTCCAAATTCCTCCATGGCCCCTTGTTCAGCTTCTGCGTTAACTTGAGATGGCCACCTTCCATTAGCTATTTTAACAACGTCTGTTAGTTCTTCCTGGGTTTCTGGCAGCTTTCCATAGGCAGACTTAAAAGAATGTATCACGGCCGCTCTTTCCCCTTCTCCTAGTCTTTTAGTGTTATCGTCTACCCCGTAGGTTATGAAATTATTAATAGTTGAAAGTATTTCTTCGGCAACTCCAGACATGTTAGTTATTAAATCTCTTAAATATTTAATTTCATTATGTTGTTCATTAATAATGTTTCTTAATTCTTTTATTTCATTTAGTATATCGTCTAAATTATTGTCACTTAAAAGTTTAGCATTTTCTTTAATTTCCTTTATTTGTTCGTCATTGTTAGTTTCTTTGTTGTAGTATGTGCCTTCAGACAAGGTGGTTATAATTTCATTACTGTAATTTCTACATTTTCCTCCTAGATATTCACAAACTCTAACATAATAATCGCCATTACCATCAAAAGCGCTTAAAGTGTCTGTTCTTTGATTAGGGCTGGAGTAATAATGATACTTATCCCTGTTTCTAAGTGGATAAGTAGCTCCTGAGTTTTTACTCCAAACTACTTTAAATCCTTGCCCAGAATAACCATCAATACTCCATTCTATATTTTTATCATTTCCATTTAAAGTTATTGAGGCAATTGATACCTCTTCGATTTTATCAATAATATTTTCTTCGGTGTTATTACTTTCGTCAACATTGGTATTTCTGTCTCCTAGATTAATCATAATTTCATTGCTGTAAACTCCGCACTTGCCTCCTAGATATTCACAAACTCTAACATAATAATTGCCATCTCCGTTAAAAGCAATTAAAGTATCAGTTTTTTTATCAGGGTTGGTATAATAGTTATATTTATCCCCATTTCTAAGCGGATAAGTAGGTCCTGAATTTTTACTCCAAACTACTTTAAATCCTTTGGCAGAATAACCATTGATTTCCCACTCTATGTTTTTGCCTTCCCCGCTTAGGATTATTGAAACAACCTCAGTTTCATTAGTATTAGTGGTATCCGTAGAATAAGTTGCTTTTGAAGCGTTGGGCATTCCAAAAATAATAGCTAATCCTAAGTACAAAATAGTTATTAACTTTATTTTTTTCATAAGAATCAATTATTTATTAATTTATATAATTTATTATAACATTTATTGGACGATTTTAATAATAAATTTTTAAATTATTTTTTATTTTCTTTATATAATTTTTCGAAATTATTTATCCTTTTTTTAATATTTAAGCGTGAAAAAAATCTAGATGATTTTAATTGCTTTAAAGCATAAAGTTTTTTAACTGGAGTTAATTTAAAAATTATACTAAGAAGTTTACGAAGTATTTCTTGATTCCAAGAATCAAAATTATCAAAAATATAATTTTGAAGTTTTCCGGTTTCAATGGCATTCATAAGACATCTTTCAAAAGAACTTTTGGGAGTGTAATTTATATCTTTCTTTCTTTTTATCTCTATGCTTTTTGTCGGACAAAATCTTTTGCAAATACCACAGCCAATACATTTATCCATATCAATAACTGCGAATTTTTTACCCTCCTCTTTTTTAAGGATAATAGCATCTACTGGGCACTTACTTACACAAATACCACACCCTATACATTTTTCATTATTATTTATAGCAAGAAAATTAGATTCGAGGTTCATTTTATAGCCGGTTCGTTTATAACCCAAAAGCGCTTCACAACAGCAACTACAACAATTACAAATCCAATTTACGCTATTTTGAACATTGTCTCCGATTTGTACTAAGCCCAAATTCATACATTTTTTAATTATTTCCGTTGCTTCTTTTTTATTGATTTCTTTAGCAACTCCATGTTTTGACAGACTTTTAGCGGCATTGTTAAAGGATAGACAGACTTCTTGAGGCATATTACAAGCTTTTCCAACGTGCTCCATTTTATGTCTGCAATAACAAGTTCCGACAGTAATACAACTAGCCGTTTTTATTATTTCTGATGTTTTTTCATAGTTTAGTATAATTGATTTGTCTTGTTTTTTGATCATGTCCTCGTGAACAATTGTTCTTGCAATTGGGACATTTAGACCAAAAAGTTGGGCCACAAAGTCGTCTTCAACATTGAGATATTGATAAAAAAGCTCTGATAAGATTTTTCTATTAAATTTGCCATCGGTTCTCATTAATGAAAACTCAAAGAAACCGGCCATGGGCGGCGCTAAGATAAATTTTCTTTCCCCTTTTTCCTCTATGTCCAAGACAAGTCCCTTGTCTGCTAGTTTGTTTAAAAGAGCCTCTGTTTCTTTAAGATTTTTTTTCCATCTTTTCGATGCTTTTTTAATAGTAAACATTTGCATGGGTATTTTTGAAACTAGTTCAGCCTCTTCCTTGGAGAAAAGTATTTCTAATATTTTATATAAAGATTCTGACTCTGGACCTCCTTGAGCAAAGGCATCAAGTCTTTTTTGTAAGCTTTTGTAGCTGTCTCTGGTGATATGACCCATATGGTTTATTTTTATTAAAATTTATTTAACTTATTTTAGCATAAAAAAGAAGCATTTAATAGCTTGTCTTTATTTGACATTAAGTAAATAAAAAATTAAGATTAATCTTAGTTTATAATAATTCATTTAAAATTTATGGCTTTATCAATAGGAATAGTTGGCCTTCCCAATGTTGGCAAATCTACGCTTTTTAATGCTTTAACAAAAAAACAAGTTGAAGCATCAAATTATCCTTTTTGTACAATAGATCCTAACGTGGGCACGGTTAAGGTTCCTGATGAAAGACTTGATCAAATAGCAGAAATATCAAAACCCGAAAAAATAATACCTACCTTTATTGAATTTTATGATATTGCTGGCTTGGTTAAAGGAGCTAATCAGGGAGAGGGTCTTGGAAACAAGTTTCTTTCACACATTAGAGAATGCGATGCTATTTGTGAGGTAATAAGAGATTTTAAAAGTTCAAACATTATTCATGTTGACGGCAAGATAGATCCTAAAAGTGACAAAGAGGTTATTGATACAGAATTAATGTTGGCTGATTTAGCCACTGTGACCAAGAGACTTGAAAAAGAGAAAAAAACATCAAGGAGTGGTGATAAAGAAGCTATTAAAACCAGGGATGTTTTAGAAAAAATAAAACATAGTTTAGAAGAGGGCATTTCAGTCCGTAGCGTAGAATTGGAAAAAGAAGAAAAAAAGATAATTAAAGGTTTAAGCCTATTAACCGAAAAACCAATAATATATATATTAAATATTGATGACTCTAATATTGGAGATGTCCTAGATTTAGAAAATGTTATAAAATTAAACGCAAAGCAAGAACAGGAGATTGTTGGTCTGGGAGAAGAAGAGCAGGAAGAGTTTATAAAAGAATTAGGACTTGAAAAGAGTGGTTTGGATCAATTGATAAAGGTTTGTTATAATTTACTTGGCCTTATAACTTTTTTTACAACTGGGAAAGATGAAACTAGAGCCTGGACAGTTGCTGGTGGTTCGCCAGCTCCTGAGGCGGCCGGCAAAATACACAGTGATATTAAGGATGGATTTATCAGGGCAGAGGTTATTGGATGGAAAGAGTTTATTAATGTTGGGGGAGAAGGCTTGGCTCGTGAAAAGGGATTAATAAGAACAGAAGGAAAAGACTATATAATTCAAGATGGTGATATCTGTAATTTTTTACATAACAAATAGACCCTCGCACATTTTTATTATTCTTCTTTTTTTAAAATTATTATTTCTCTATATATTTTTTGATTATCTCTACTATAAACAATGCTATTTCTTTGACTTGTAGTAAAGCCTTGAGAATTATTTTTCTTTTGTAATGGATTGATAATCTTGAGTTTGTTTAAATTAGGATTTATAAAAACCTCTCCTTTGTCAAAAACAGGCCAGACCATAATTGCTTTTTTGCCTGGCTTTAATATTTTCTTAAATTCTCTTAGGGAGTTTGAATAAAGACTTTCTAATTCCTTAATTGTTTCTTTTAAATTAATTTTACCTCTTTGTGGTCCTAGATAGGGCTCTGTTATTATGCCATCAATTGAATTTGGTTTAATAATTTTTGTTAGTTTTTCAGAAGAATTTTTGTGTAAATTACAGTTTAAGTCTTTTAGGTTATATTTTTCTTTTATCCAATTAATATTTTTTTTACTATCATTTATAGCTTTTTCTGAGATGTCAGAACCTGTTATATTTTTATAACCCATAAGCATGGCTTCGGTTAAAATAGTTCCTGATCCACAAAAAGGGTCTAATATTAAAGAATTATTTTTATCAGTAACATTACATAGATTAATCATTATTTGGGCTAGTTTTGGAGGAATCATTCCAGAGTGATCATCTCGCGCTGGCCGTCCATAGTCTCTAAAAGACAAACTTCTAAAATCTTGGACTGAAGAAGTTTGTCCAATTATTATTTTGTCTTGATCGCCACATAATATTATTTCAATTCCACTCTTTGTTAGTTTATTAGTTTCTACTACGACACTTGATAAACTTTTCTCTCTACTAGTTACTAATCTGGAATTAATCTCAAGTTTTTTCAACTCTTTTTTAATTTCCATTCCGATTTTTTTGATATTTAAATTATTTTTTCCGTATTGCGATATTCCAAATTTTAATTTACCCTCTGATTTGTTATTTTTTCTCTTTATTAAGTCTAAAATATTTTCTTTTATTTTTTCTTCATTTTTTTCCACTTCTTTTTCCACAACCCCTATTTTTATAATGCCCCCTAGATTTTTTATCAATTTTTCAGGATAAATTTCCCCTGTTTTAAGGGTTATTATTGATTTATTTATGATTTCAACCTCCTCTTTTCGAAAAATGGCTAATATTTCAGCCAATGATAGGTTATAATTTTTTCCTAAAACAAATAAATATTTCATACTTTAATCTTATCACTAAAGTATTTGTTTTGTAAAATTATTTAAACATTAATAACACTTGCATTTTTTTACTATTTATGTTAGGTTATAGTCAAATTTAAAACCTTTCCCATGCTCTTTTAAAGGGCGGTACTAAAAAATTAGCACCAAAGGCATTCTCTTAAAAGCCCTTTGTCTTTGAGAATACAGGGGGTTTTTATTTTAAAATTATAATTTATAAAAAATAAACGTTTATTTTATGTCAAAAGTAAAACAAGAAACCAGGGGTCATTATGAACTTCTATATATTATTCCTAATAAATTTACCGAGGAGGAGGCTGGGCAAATTCATGAGAAAATAAAAGAAAACCTTAGTCAAAAAAAAGCTGAAATTACCAATGAAGAGATTTGGGGTAAGAAAAAATTAGCCTATAGAATAAAAGAATTTTATCATGGTTATTATAATTTAATTGAGTTTAATTCTGATAAAGAACATTTGGCCGTTATTAATAATTTTCTAAAACTTTTAGATGAGATTTTGCGTTATCAAATTGTAAAAAAGAAAGAGCTTGATGAAAAGGAAATGGAAAGAATAAAGAAAATTCAAGAGAGAAATAAAAAGGAAGAAGAGAAAATTGAGGAAATGGATAGAAAAAAGAAGGAAGGAGAAGATGAAGAAGAGGAGGAAGTAAAAGAAGAAAAAAGAGAAAACAAAAAAAAGAAAGAAGGTGGAGAGGAAGATAAAGTTAAGAAAGACATTAAAGAGAAGAAAAAAGTAGGGGATGATAAAAAGGAAGAGAAAAATAAAGAAGAGGAAAAGGAGGAAAAAGAAAAAGTAGACCTTGAAGAGCTAGATAAAAAATTAGACAATATATTAAATACTGACGATTTAATATAAATTATATACTAAAATAATTTTTATGAATTTAAACAAAGCTATGATTATTGGGAATTTAACTCGTGACCCAGAGGTTAAAAATATTCCTTCTGGAGCTACGGTTACCCAATTTGCAGTTGCTACAAATTTAGTTTGGAACGATAATCAAGGACAAAAACAAGAAAAGGTAGAATTTCACAATGTAGTAGCTTGGAGAAAATTAGGAGAAATTTGCGGACAGTATTTAAAGAAAGGAACTAAAATTTATATAGAAGGCCGTTTACAAACCAAGGAATGGACTGGAAATGATGGTGTAAAACGTTACAAAACTGAGATTATTGCTGAGAACATGATTATGTTAGACAGGCCAGGAGGAAACACTGGCGGCGGAAATACTTCTCCAAAGGTAGATGAACAACCTTTTTATGAAGAGAATAATGCAAATAGTGATAGTAAAAAACAAGAAAACAAGGGTGATAATTCTGATGACGAAGAAATAAAAGTTGAGAACATACCATTTTAATAAATTAAATAAATAAAAATATGGACAATAAAGTAGGTAAAAAAAAGCATTGCTATTTTTGTGTTAACGGGATTGATGACGTGGACTACAAAGATGTTACTATTTTAAGAAAGTTTGTTAATTTTCATTTGAAAATTTTACCAGGAAAAAGAACAGGAGTTTGTTCTTGGCATCAAAGAAAGTTATCTCAAGCCATAAAAAGGTCTCGAATTATGGCGCTAATTCCTTTTACAAGAAGATAATAAATTATTTAACTAATTTTATGTTAGATATAGGTAAAATTAAAATTGGAAAAATTATCCAAGTAGATAATCAACCTTTTATAGTTGCAAAAGCTGAGCATCATAAAGTAGCAAGAGGCGGAGCTGTTCTTAAAACTAAACTGAAAAATTTAATAAATGGATCAATGTTGGATAAAACTTTTCAGGGAAATGATAAGGCGGAAGAAGCTGACATAGAGAAGAAAAAAGCAAATTATTTATATAAAGATAATGAAAACGCTTACTTTATGGATAATGATAATTATGAGCAATTTGAACTTGAAATAGATTCTCTTAATGATCAACAAAAATTTTTAAAAGAAGGAATTGATGTTGATATTTTATATTTTCAAGGTAATGCTGTAACAATGGAGCTTCCTATAAAAATGGAATTTGAGGTAACTAGTTCTCCTCCGGGAGTTAAAGGTAATTCAGCCGGAAATGTCACTAAACAAATAGAAATAGAAACCGGAACCAGTGTAGCTGTCCCTATGTTTATAGAGAAGGGTGATATTATAAGAGTTAATACTGATACCGGTGAATACGTAGAAAGAGCTTAAATAGAATGTTTATATAAATAAAAAAACATCCTGTAACTTTCAGGATGTTTTTTTATTTTAAGTATTTTTTAATCTTCTTCTTTATCTTCTTTTA
>CAZJRJ010000035.1:0-8498 GCA_964548635.1 uncultured Gammaproteobacteria bacterium
TCTTTTTCGTCTTCATCTTCATCTTCCTCATCCTCTCTTAAAAACCCCGGTATTTCTTCCTGATCCAATATCTCGTCTTCATTCATTCTATCTATTTCATGTCTAGGTAAATTCATAGGAGAATCAGCTTTACGTCCAGAACTCTTCTGAATTAAAGGTGCTTTAACAGCTGCCTCATTAGGAAAATGCCACAGGGTTGCCAACTCTTCAATATTCAAAATAAAAGGGTATTTTCCATTATCACTCCTAGTCATGTAATTGTTTATTATTCTATTCTTCCTACCATTCACCCTTTGATCCTTTAAAAAGTAAGCTACGGCCGTTGCAGTTGTGTCCATATCAGGTTTTATATTATTCAAGGCCATATCATTGAATTGCTTCATATATCCAACAAAACCATTAACAACCTTATTTTTCCTCATCGCTTCCTTTTCAGCTAAATAGACCATTCTAATTTTACATTCGAAACCAAGCTTAGAAGTCTTAGTTTCTATCCCTTCAATCTGTCGCTTTTCCTTAGGTTTTAAATTCATCATTTTAAAAGTATCTTCCTCCTTTTTCTCCACAAGCTCTCTTTCTGGACTTAAAACAGCCAATAATGAATCACTTAAAAAATCAAGCAAGGAAAGAAGTGGGGCGAACATTTTGTCGCTAAGAGACTTTTCAGAGTTTGTCTTCTCTCCTAAAATTTTACTAACCTCCTTTTCCCCTCTTTTGGGCCAATCAAAACCAGTAGGAATAACTAATATTTGATACCATAATTGTTCGCCCGGTCCTAAACTACTATTTAAATCCATTAAAGCAGCCATAGGATCTCGAAAATATTCTTCTGCCTCTTTTCCAAATTGATGTTCAAATTCAGGATAAGTTTTAATTGGGAGCATATCATTTTTGGCCAAAATAAACTCTGCCCCCCAAAGATCATAATTTTCATCAGGATAACTAGTTGGATATCCGCTGGTATAATCATCCACCTCGGTAATTTCAACGTCTGGGTACTGAGAATAGACAGCTGATTCAACTAAATCCCTAAAATTAACTGGTGTATGAATTAAAAATTGAGTATAGCCTTCTATGCTGACAATTTCAAAACTAAAATAAAGTTGCCACTTACCGTCCCAATATTTTTCCAATAAATTAATAGAGCCATGAGCACCAGCAATATAGGTAAAAAGATTTTCCACTGCTTTTACTGATTGCCTATTTTCTCTAGGAATATCTATAGCAAGAATAATACAATTAGCATTTTCTTTCTTCCAAAGACCTCTTCTATAAACAAGCCAAATCTCCCTAAACCCCCAAAGAAGCGTTATAGCAATAGGAATCCAGCCAAACCAAAGCAAAGCCCGCCAAATCAAAACTTGTGGGTCCATATAAAGCATTTCCCTTAAAAAAGATAAATCCATCACTATGTCCATAAAATATATTTTGATAATATTTTACCACTTATTGAAGTTTTTTTCAATTTTAAAACCCCCTTTTAAAAAAAGGGGGTTTTAAATATATAAAATAAAGTTGTTAAAAATTAATTTTTAAAATTAATTCTCAGTTATTACGTACTTATCACCAACTTTTTGGAAAATTTTACGGTTTGAAAGGGCTAAGTTAATAGTACTTTCTTTAACCATTCTACTTTCAAGTACCCTTTTTACAATTTCTTCCCTACCCAAAGAATCACTAGATGATTCTAATATATCCTTAATAACCTGGGTTACCGTTCCTTGTTTAAAACCCCATTCCTTTAAACCATACATTCCTCTACCGATTAAAACATACTTATCATCTAAAATCAGTTCATTATGAACAGTGGCAGAATTAGTTCTCTTGTGATCAAAATTAGTTTCATTTATTAGCTCAGCAATTTCAGTAAAATGAAGTGGCTTGCCATAATTCTTTAGAACTAAATAAATTTTGTCATTAACTGTTTTAGGACTTATTTCCTTCCATGAAACATGACCCCAATGACCAAATTTATTTTTTTCTAACTCACGAATAGTCTGAAGAAAAGAATAAAGTCCGCTATGGTTTTTAAAAATATCTCTCTCTTCTTCACTTAAACTATCATCCAATAAACCATAGGAATACATTTTTTCTGATGTCTTAAACTTATCTTCGTGCTTTTTATAATTTTCTAATTTTAATATTAATTCAACTAATTCACTAATATTGATAATATTATTCAACTTTTGAACCTCATCATTTAGCTCTTGAAATAAATATTCAAAATGGTCTAATGAACTATCTTTAAACTTATAAGAATCTTTAAATCTTTCTGATCTTTTTATCTCATCTAGGGAATCATTAAAAATTCTAGATAATAAAAAGTCGAAATGATTTTTCTGGATTTTATTTTTCTTTTCTTCATCGCCTACCTTTAAACCTAATTCAGAAACTTTGTCCAATAACCCAAATAGATGTTGTTTCTCAGCCATACCTCCGTGCTCTTCCAATATTAAAGCAACTATTTTTTGGAGCTCATTTAATTCTTTTTGCAATTCTTTGGCCTCATTTATTTTGTTTATCAAAACTTTTTCAATCTGCCTGATTCTCTCACGAGTTAAACCGTGAGCCTGACCCACCTGTTCCAAGGTTTCCCTTTTAATTCTGTCCAAACCAAAACGACGCTTTATCACATTTTTCTCTTTAACAGAGAAATTTTTGATCAAATCGTCTATAATTCTTTTAGTATTTATTTTTTGAGAAAAAATTAATTCTTCTTTTAGCTTGTTACTTTCGGGCATATTTCTTCAAACAAACAAGAGCATGGGTTACTTGCTTTTTTTATTTAAAAATGGGTTAACTAATAATTAATAAAAGACTAACACAAAAATAAATTTTAGTCAACCCAGACAGAGCCATGAAAACAAAAAAAAGCCCTAACAACATAAAGGAAAATTTTCCCTGGTTTAAATTTAACTAATATTAGAAGTTTTTTTTGCCCTATTTAGACCTTTACAAAATTCCATTTTTTAATTCTCCCTGTCTCCTCGCACCTGTATTTAATTACAGCTAAATTTTTTTCCATATCAACAAAAAGATTGCACACACTCTCCCCTTCACTCCATTCCATTTCAAGTTGCCCTTTTAAAGTGTTTTTCACATCAAATATACCATTAAAAGCTGGGTAGTTACTCCTAAGATGCATTAAAGCCTCTAATCTTTTTACTACTTTTCTTTTTCTTTCTTTCCCGACCTCTTCCAACGAATAATTGTGGCGATTCACATCTCGCCCAATCTTGGTTCTTTTTAATTTTTCCTCGTCATTAGCCCCAGCTAACCAGCCAACATAATAAACCTGAGGTATTCCAGGAACAAAAAATTGAATAGCTCTGGCTATTAAATATTTCTCCTCGCTTTCACCCAAGGCTGAGAAAAAAGTTGAGTTAATCTGATAAATATCTACATTGCTAGAGTTTTCGCCACTAGCCCTCAGAGCAATATTGCCTCCGTTTGAATAAATCCTTTTTACAAGACTGTTGGTTTCCTTTTTACTGAGAAAATCTTCCACGTCTACAATTCCAATTCCATCATGTGTGTCCAAAACTGTTATCTGGTTATCGGGTCTTATATTGATCCATTTTTTAAGCTTCCTAAAATTTTTTTTAAATATTGAATGCAAGACCAAAGGGGGCAAACAAAAATCATATACATAGTCAACATTTTTTTGATGAGCAAGTTTTAATTGAACAGAATAATGATTATGTACCTCCGGGAGCACTTTCAAACGTTTACTATGTGCCCTTTCTCCCAATAAAGAAATAAAGTCATAAGTCTCGGAAATCATAAAACTAGAGGTTCCTCTTTTTTTTATAACATAACCAACCGCATCAAGTCTTACCAGACTTACTCCAACCTCGGACATTTTGTTCATAATTTTAAAAATCATCTCTCGAACTTGCCTATTATTAAGATCTAAATCAATTTGGTCATTAGAAAAAGTACACCAGAGCACTATTTTTTTTCCATTGCAAAACCTAAACACGTCAAAAGGACTCCCCTTTCTTGGCCGATAGACTCTCTTTAAAATAAAACGATTAACTCCATTAAGATGAAAAATTTTATCAATTCTTCTAAAAAAATTAACAATTCTGCCAATGAAATTAATAATTTTATGTTTTATTCCCTTAAACTTATTACCATCTATCAACCTTGAGAACTTAGCTGAGTTGATAAAATAATCTTTATACTTTGAGTTCTCTCCGTTCTTTAAATAATCTTGAAAAATCTTTGACTCCCTAGAAATATGATTAAATATCAGATCAACGACCAAGTCATATTCTTTTGAGATTTTTCTCACATCCTCCCAATCGCCAAAATCAGAATCAACTTCAAAATGCGTCAAAGGAGAAAAACCTCTATCACTAGAAGAGGGATAAAAAGGTAAAATATGCACTCCGCCAATCTTGTCACCCAAATCTTCTTTTAAGATTTTACCTAGATCATTTAAATTATTACCTAAACTGTTCGCATAAGTTATTAATTGAACTTTATTTTTCATATTAAAACACAATAAACGTTCAAGTAACGTTCACTAATTTTTTTAATTTTTATTTATCTAAAATCAAATTTTCAATCAAATTTATCATAATCTCCTTTTCTCCTGGCTGGCTCTCTGCTACAAGCAAAGCCAAGGCCGTCAAAGCGCTGTCTGATATTTTCACTCCTCCTTTTTTCTTATAAAGATAGTTATTTTTGTCTAGGAAATAAACAAAAAGAAAAGCGCCAATTCTTTTGTTACCATCTGAGAAGGGGTGATCCTTTATAATAAAATAAAACAAACGAGAAGCTTTTGCCTCAATACCAATATAAAGTTTGTTTTTATTAAAGGTCTGATAAAGATTATTAATAACTGCTTCAAGGCCGTGATCTATCTCATTGCCAAAAATTTCACTTGCCTCTTTCTTGGAGATTAAATCCTTTTTAACACTTTCAATAATTTTTAAACAATGATTATATTTCAAAACAAAACCTTCCTGTCCTCCCTCAACTGTATTTAATTTGTTTTTGTCATATTTCTCTAAAATACTCAAGGTCTTAGAATAATCAGATAAAAGACCTAAAATCTCTTTTTCCTGTCCTACTAATTGTTTTTTTCTAACTTTATCATTTAAAAAATTTATAGTTTTTTGTAGCTTCCTTAGATTCTCGGTCTGACTTGATAAAACATTCTCATTCATAGTATAACCATCTAAAATATGACTTCTTAAAACTTTGGTAGCCCAAATTCTAAATTGAGTGGCTTTTTTTGAATTAACTCGATAGCCAACCGAGATAATAGCATCGAGTTTGTAAAATTGAGTTTGATATTTTTTTCCGTCCGAAGCAGTTATCCGGAATTTCCGGATAACTAAATTTTTATTTAATTCTTTTGTAGAAAAAATATTTTGTAAATGCTCATTAACAGTTCTGACGTCGACTTTAAAAATATTAGCCATTTGCTTTTGCGACAACCAAACAGTCTCATCCTCTAAGAGAGCTTTTATTTTAACCTCAGTCCTCCCACCTTTATAAATTATAATTTCTTTTTTTTGCTTTATTTTATCCATATGTTTTTATTTACATATTTAAACGCCAAATATAAAAATTCAAAACCATAGCAAAACTTACCCAAATAATATAAGGCAACATCATAAAGAAGGCTCTTTTATCAATTTGCAAAAACATAATTGATACACTAACTATCATAATTAGAAGAAAAATAATCTCAAAAAAGGCAAACATGGGATTTTTAAGACCAAAGAACAAAATTGACCATAAAGCATTAAAGGCCAAATGAACCAAAAACAATATAACCGCCCACTTAGCCAAATTGCTCTCTCCCCATCTCTGCCAGACCAAATAAGCTTCTATACCCATTAAAGTGTAGAGAATTACCCAAACTGGTCCAAAAAGCCACCCTGGAGGATTAAAGGCGGGTTTATTAAGAGTAACATACCAACTAGAAATAGCTGAACTTGTAAAAAAAGCACCAATTATACCGGCCAATTGACTCACTAAAATAAAACCTAAAGCTGTTAAGATTTTCATATTTTTATTTTAATTATAATTTTAACCACCGCAATTAGCGCCTGAAGAAGCCCCGGAAGTATTAAAGCCAAATCCGGGCGAAGGATTCTCGCTTGATAGTTTCGTATTACACTCTTCTGGCTTTTCTATAAAGCCGTCACAAATTAAATCAAGAAGTGTCTGAGAATCACGTCCGGAATGTACTACATTTCCATTGATAACTAAAGTTGGAGAACCAGTTATGCCATAGTCTTCCACTTCGTCATCATGGATTAAAAATTTAGGGAAAGATCCTGTCTTATTATTGTAATTATCCGTAATTTCAAACTCTTCATCTATCTCATCAACACAAGAATTTAAAACATCCATGTCTACGCTACTACTTGCTAAACAAGAATCACTGTCTCCTTCTATTAAAAAGCAATTAATATAATTAAAATAAGTCTCTCTTTGCTCTTTTTGTATACAATATTGTCTCGTCTGCTCTCTTACTTCTACTAATCCATGCATAGCGTAGTTAAGAAATTTCACTTCAAAATCAATGTCATTATCAAGTATTTCAACTACCGGCCATATCCCTTTCTCTATTTGAAGACCGTAGGGACAATGACTCATCACAAAAAGTTCTACAACTGGTATTTCCGTTTTGACTTGTCCTTCGGCCTCCTCTTCATTATCACCAGGATCTTCTGTTATATTCTTTTCATCTTCGATGTCCAGGGCTTGAGGGAAAAACTTTGTAACCTCCTTGTTTGTATAAGAAATAACCTCTTGTCCATTTTGCAATTTAACAATAAATTTATACATCTCTCCCTCAAGAGTTACATCCCTTATCTCTGCGTTTTGCCCATCTGCCAATAAATTATTTTTTAAATAATCTAAAACCTTTTGTTTCATCTCTCCCCAATTAGGATATTTTTCATTAACTAAAACCAATTCTAAATTATCATTACTTATGCCCAGGCCTTGTTCACGCATCACTTCAAAGGCATCAGCTGGTCGGCCTAGAAAATGCATTTCCAAGGTACTTGGATTTACATAATAAGCCTCACCATTTGCTTCTACTCTAAGTAAAATCCTCCCAGCAAATCTTTCGGGCACCTCATTTGAAAATTTTTCAAAAGTTAGCTCTCCAATGCCAAGACCAAAATCACGCATAATTTTAAAAGCGTCAACCGGACGTCCTAAATAAGCTCTTTTTTCAGATACTGGATCTAGATACCAAGCCTCACCATGAGACTCAACTTGCAGGAGAATCTTACCCCTTAAACCAGAATTATTAAGCTCTGCTCTACTCAATTGAGGAAAACAGAAAAAAACAATCATCAAAACTAAAAATTTAAAAATCTTATTTTTTTCTTGTTTAAACATTTTTTTATATTTATTAATATTATTTTTACCAAGTAATCTCAAACTCGTGATAATCGTCTCCCTTAAACATACATTTTATCTCTTTTACTTCAGAATTTTTTATCCCTCCAAATTCCACAACTCTCTTAAAATAACCTAAATAAAAAGTACAAAATAAAGGTGATATTTCAAAATCGTCTATCATTAAAACAAATTTTTTATTTTTCATGTCTACCAAAGAAACACTTAGATTCCCGACACTATAATGCTTTTTCCAATAACTTGGAGATCTCCTGATAGTGACTTCTGAGGAAACAAAATACCCAACTAAAATTCTCATGATAAAAGAAACTTGGGGTGCTTGATAACCGCTATCTATCAACTCCTCTCTTCCCCATCCAAACGCTCTAAGCATAACCAACCAACTAAAAGGTCTAAGCCCTATAGCTTGCCATCCCCTGTATTCCACTTTCCTTAAATCAAATTTATAGCCCAACTCTTCAGACTTCTTAACAAAAGCGTCTAGCCCCTTCACTCCTTTTTTCCTTTTAATATATTCTCTTTGAGTATGAAAGACCTCCCCTGCTATCATCCCCTCTTTTTTTAATAATTTCGTAACATTCTTTTCCGCCTCCAAAAGCATTTTTTCAAAAAACCTGTCTTCTCTCTTCATATTTTTATTAATTTAAAATTATTCTTTCCAATCCTCTATAACAATCTTACCATTTTTCTCATAAATGTTTAACTTCTATCTCTCGCGAAAACCGAAAGAAGACATTATTTCCCTAGGAAGATTAATATAATAAGTCCCCCTGCCATTTTTAATTATTTTTCTTGTAAATTTAATCATAAAATATTTTATAAATTAATTGATTATTGACTTTTGTATTGCTATTATGTATAATAATAATATCAAGACTAAAAGGGTCCCTGATGCCGTAAGGCTGATGGCCCCCTTTTTTTTATTTTAATTCTATTATGTGTTTTATATTATTAAGATAATCAAAATATTTTCTTGTTATTTTTTTATATAGAGAAGATGCAAAATATTTATTTGGAAAAAGTATTTTTTTAAACCTATTTTCTTCAATTAAAAAATCAACCAACATCTTATAATCTCCATCACCAGAAACAAGAACTAT